>VHDG01000247.1 GCA_016871475.1 Verrucomicrobiota bacterium | reverse complement strand
CACCCCGGACCGACGAGGCAACCAGCAGAGCGCTCCGGCTCCGGGTACCGGAAACACAACCGCTCCCCCCAGCGATCGGGTTGACAACAGCGGTCCCCTGGGGCCGATCTCCGCGTTCTTCCGAAAGCTTGAGAAGATCGGAATCAAGTTCCCGATCCTCGACATCAGTGCCATCGCGCAACTGTTCACGGGCAAGCCTGTGAGCATCATCGAGTACCACATGCCGGTGCTCGACCTGAAGGCGTCCTTCAAGCAAACCATTAACGTCTGGGGACCCCTCGCCGTATTCTTCGGTGGAGAAGTGGGGATCCGAATCGACCTCACGTTTGGTTACGACACCTACGGGCTCCAGAAGTTCTTTGGCAGCGAAGACAAGGACGTGCTGGTCATTTTCGACGGCTTCTTCGTGAAGGATGTGAACGACCAGGGTGTTGATGTCCCTGAGATCGTGCTCTACGGCGGGCTGTTTGCAGGTGGCGGCTTGAATATCGGGATCGCCGAGGCTGGGGTCAAAGGCGGGATCTACGTCGAGATCAGGTTCAACCTCAACGATCCGGACGACGATGGACGGGTTCGGGTCAGCGAGATCATCGCGAACGCCAAGAAAGATATACGCTGCATCTTCGACATCGAGGGTGAGGTCTATGCCCAAGCCTCCCTGTTCCTCACGCTCAACTTCGGATTCTTCAACAAGACCTTCGAATGGATCTTTGCTCGCATCACCATCCTGAAGTTCGAGATCACATGCCCGGAGCCGGTCCTTGCTCACTTCAATTCAGGACCTGCACTGGGGACAAACAAGTTCGATGGGCGCGGTGGTTCCGGAAAACTCGTTCTCCATATCGGCAAGTATGCCGCCTTGCGTGCCGAGGAGGATACGACCGATGGAAATGAGCATTTTATCCTCAAGCACATCGAAGGCGATCCTGGCTCTGCTGACGGCGAAACCGTTGAGGTCATTTTCAAGGGAATCAAACAAACCTTCTACGGAGTGAAGTCGATCGTCGCGGATGGCCAGGCTGGCCATGACACCATCGATCTCTCCGAGGTTCTCTCTCCGGCAGGCACAGCCGGGGTGGGTGCAAACGGCGAGGAACTGGACGGGATTCTCGGCGGTGACGGGAACGATCTGATCCTGGCCTCCATGGGCGGCGGCCGGTACTACGGAGGCGAGGGCAATGATGTGATCACTGCTCCCGACGGTTCCACTGCGGTCTATCGACTGTTCGGCGAAGGCGGTGACGATAAGCTCACTGGAGCCAATGGTGATGACGAAATCCACGGCGGTGACGGAGCTGATCTGATTTTCGGGCTCGCTGGAAATGATCGTCTGCTCGGTGGAGCTGGCCCCGATAGAGTCAAAGGTGACGAGGGCGATGACGAGATTCGAGGAGAGGCAGGCCGCGACATCCTTGAGGGCGCGGCAGGTGATGATCTTATTCTGGGCGGTGATGGGGATGATGATCTGATGGGAGGAGTCGGCAATGACCGGCTCATCGGCAACGCAGGCGGAGATCTCCTGGATGGCGGTGAGGGTGATGATGTGATCGTGGGCGACGAAGGAACCATCGCACCAGGCCTGAGTCCGGTGCGGGTCACCGGCATCGATGGAGAGGGTGCAGATGTGTTGATCGGCGGGGGGGGTGCAGATGCTCTTTTTGGTGGCGGTGGGAATGATCAGATTTTTGGAGGCGCCCGGATCGGTGTTGGTAGTCTCACGCCGGTGTCAGCGGATGGTGCAGACTTCATCGACGCCGGGGATGGTAACGACATTGTGTTTGCCGACGATGCTGCGGGAGCTGGAGAGGTCAGCTTCCCGGGGGCCACGGTGGCGGGAATGGTTTGGATGGATCTGCTCCGAAATCACATCAGAGATGGTGTGGAGAGAGGTATCGCCGGGGTTCGTGTCGAACTCCGAAACTCCGGTGACAACAGTCTGGTCACTGCAACCCAGACCAATAGCACTGGGAATTATCGTTTCGAAGGTTTGCGCGCAGGTTCTTTCAAAGTCGTGTTTGTGACTCCGACCGTGACCGACCTGGATGGAAATCCCGCAGGATCCCCGCTGGTGTTTGTTACCGCTAATCAGGGTTCCGACGACGCTCTGGACAGCGATGCCGATATGACAACCGGCGTCACGGACACTGTCACCCTCGCAGAAGGCGAATCGATTGGGACGCTGGATGCCGGGTTCGTCAGCACCGCGCTGCAGATCAACATCGATAACCCTTCGGTGATCGAGGGCAATAGCGGGTTCACAGATCTGATCTTCACCATCACTTTCTCCCAACCCGTCAGCGAACAAGTCCTGGTTTGCTACAAGACACTGGATGGCACTGCCGTCGAGGATGCTGACTATCTGGGAGCGGACTGGACCCTGGTCTTCCAACCGGGCGAGACAGCCAAAACGGTCACAATTCGAGTCCGTGGCGATAACATCGATGAAGGCGAAGCGGAGACCCTGAGACTTCAGATCTGCGATGTCGTGCGAGGGTTGGGACGCGAGAACATCGTCCTCACACGGACCATTGCGACAGGCACCATCATTGACGATGACAACGCTCCGGTTCTTTCGGTTCTCGACGGGCGTCAGATCGGGGCGTCAGAAAGTGATCGCATCCGGTTCGTAGCCCGGCTTTCCAATCCGAGTGCCCGGGCGATTCAGTTCCTCTATCAGACGAATCAGGTCGTGGGGGCCGACGGTCGATTGTTGGGCGACTCGGCGATTGAGGGCATGGACTACACCCACATCAGTGGCTTGCTGACATTCGCCCCGGGCGAAACCGAGAAGGTGATCGAGGTGCAAGCCTTGCACGACACCCTGGATGAATTTGATGAAGTCCTGGGGTTGTCTGTGGAGCTTCCATATGCCACGCCACGCAGCCTGGCCACTTTGGGCGATCCCTTCGCGACAGCTCAGATCATCGATGATGACGCCATGCCCTACCTGAGAATCACTCCTGTCACCCAGGACGTGTTGGAAGGCCAGGCAGGCACAACTCAGGTCAAACTAAAGGTCGGCCTCTACAATCCTGCAACCAACACGCTGGTCGCAAGCGGCCGCTTCGTGACGGTCAGTTGGAGCACTTCGGAAGGAACGGCGACGCTTCAAGGATCGAGTCCCGATCGTAACGATTTCGAGTATTCTTTCGGCCGCGTCGTGTTCACCCCGGGTGTTGCAGCAGAACAGGAAATCACAGTTGAAGTGATAGGCGATCAGTTCGTGGAACCCACGGAGTACTTCTATGTGAACCTGCTTTCGGCCGACTACGCTGTATTGGATCCCACGGACAGGACCGCCAATCATGCGATGATCAGGGTTTTGAACGATGAATCCGGGGATCCCGGGCCGTGGTATGTGCAGTTCGGCCGCGCCCGGTATCAGGTCAGCGAGGGTGAGTCCACCGTGATCTCCATCGTACGGCCTGCAGGCAGCTCGGAACCTGATGCGGTCCTCTGGATCTCGTCCGCCACTGCGGTCAAGGGGAACGCGGGCCCTGGAGTGGACTATCAGGGCGACTTCGAGCTGACCGGCCCGCAGAGACGCCTGCTCATCAGTTTTGCCGATGGCGAAACTGAGAAGAGAATCAATATCAACGCGTTTACCGACAACCTGTACGAGGGGGATGAGATGGTCGTGTTTGCCCTCGCGAACCCGACGGGCGGGCCTGTGCGCGCCCCGCAGCGTGAAGCGGTGCTGGTGATCAAGGATCTTCAGGAGGCACCCGTGTTCCGTGTGAGCGACGCGAGCATCGACGAATCCAACGGAGCCTTCGCACTCTTGCGCGTGGTCGCAGAGATTACTGACGACACCGCGTTGGGTGCGGGAGTTGTTACGAGCGTGCGTTGGGCTACCCGCGATGGAACCGCAAAGGCCGGAGCTCCGGATTCCGATTACGTCGCTGCGGATCATCCGGCATCGATTGTGGACCTGGAGTCTGTGCGGTTCACAGCCTCGGACTTTGAAGCCCCTGACTTCAACCCGGCTCCCCAGCAAGCGGTCAAGGTGATCAGGGTTCAAATCCGCAAGCTGGCACCGGTCCCGGAGGCCAGCGAAGAGTTTTATGTCGAACTCAGCGAGGCCACAAACGGAACGATTGCCCGAGCTCGTGGGACCGTCACCATCCGGGATAGCGATCCGATTTCGATCTCTGGACACGTATTCCACGACGTCAATCGCAATGGCCGCTACGACAGCGACGTGGATCGACGGCTTAGCGGGGTTCAGGTGCGTGTCACGGACTCGGGTGGAAATGTCATCAACCCGGGCCTTACGGGCGTAGATGGGCGTTGGGTCGCCAATGTGCTGTCCGGTTCGGTAAAGGTGGAAGTGCTCAACATCGGTTCTGTCCTGGTCGGAGCCGAGAGCACGACACGCAACAGCCCGCTAAACGCGAACGTTGATTATCAGTCGGTGTCTGTGGCTGATATCGGCTTTGGAATCGTCCCCCGGGTCGTCAATGCGCCTTCCTCAACCGGGTCGGCGCTGATTTTCAACGACGACACGGTGTTCGGTGGACCTGGAAACGATGAGATTGACGGTGGCGGTGGCGACGACTGGTTGGTGGGTGGCCATTGGCTTGGGCCTGGTTGTGCTTGCAGCGGACGTCCCTATGACGCCGAGGTTCTGCGCGTGATGAGCAGCGGCGCCCAGCCACGAGTGCTGCGCTGGTTTGTTAATCCCGACACACTTCCGGGTTTGGGGGCACTCAGTGGAAGGGTCTGGAGGGATTTCAGCACCCCCGGAGCACTGACGACCAATGGCAACGGCCGTCGGGACCCCGTGGAAACCGGGTTGGCCGGGGTGCAGGTCAACCTTTACGACGAACAGTGGACCTTGGTGGGCAGCCGATACACGGATGCTTCCGGGAACTATCGGTTTGAGAAACTCGCCGCTTGCGCTTACGTGGTCCACTTCGTCCTGCCCGACGGACACCGATTCACCCAGAACCTTGCTTCGCCTGCTGACTCTAATAGCGATGCGAGTCCCACCACTGGGCTGACAGGAACGATCACGATCTCGGCCGGGGGCGAAGTCCGGAACGTGGATGCGGGGGTGATCCCAGTTCCGACCTCAGGGCTTGGACCTTGGAATGTTTCCTTTGCCAAGTCGGTGTTTAGCGCTCGAGCCACGGATGCCCAGGCATGGATCTCCTTCCTGCATCTGGTCGGAACAACTGATGGGGATGCCAATTTCTTCACGCGCGACGGCACGGCTCACTTAGGAATAGATTACCTGTCGTCCAAGGCGGTCTTGAGTTTTGCGGATGAACAGGCCTCCGCGAAGACGGCGGTGACATTGATCAATCCGGGACCCAAAGGAGCACCCCGGACAGTCCTCCTGTTCCTGAAGAATCCAACGGGTGGAGAGGTGAAGGGAGCTATCCCGCAAGCTGTTCTGCTCATCTTCGATCAAGGCTGCCAGGACAATGACCGCATCTATGGTCAAGGCGGCAACGATGTGATCCTCGGTGATTATGGACTCTTCCGAAGAAACGCGGACGGGTCCGCTGAAGTGATCGACCTCGGTGGAATGGGCGAGGACAAGCTCTATGGCGGGACCGGAAACGACCGTCTCTTCGGGCAGGGCGGCGACGATCGTCTGGAAGGAGGTCGCGGCAACGACTCGCTTACCGGAGGCAGTGAGAATGATACCTACGTCTTTACCGGCGATCGTGATGGGTCGAGCCCTTCCTCCTTCGATGCGGATACGCTCCTTGAGCAGGCTCTGCCCTTGGGCGGTTTCGACACGATCGATCTCTCTTTGACTTCTGCCTTTTCGATCGTATTGGATCTGAGTCTTGGCACCGAGCAGTTGGTGACTCCGGCGTTGAAGCTGACGCTGCCGGCTGGTGGACTGATTGAGCGGGTAATCGGGGGAAGGCGGAACGATGTCCTGCGAGGCACTGCAGTGGATGACATTCTCGATGGCGGGGATGGGGATGATCTCCTCGAGGGACGGGGTGGAAACGATGTGCTGATCGGTGGAGCAGGAAGCGACGTTTATGTTTTCGATGCGGATACAAATCTCGGTGAGGACGAGATTCGTGAATCAGGAAGCATTACGCTGGCTGTTGACCGTGACCGGATCGATTTTACCGGCACGACCACGCAAGGCGCTTCGGTGAATTTGAATCTGGCGCTGTTGCAGACCGTGAATCCGAACCTCCGCCTTTTGCTCTCCGACACACTGGGAATTGAAGATTTGTTCGGAACTCCGCTGGCGGATGTTCTCACCGGGAATGCCCGTCCGAATGTCATCTGGGGTCGCGAGGGCAAC
>VHDG01000246.1 GCA_016871475.1 Verrucomicrobiota bacterium | reverse complement strand
CAGATTCTCGACGCGGCCAAGACCCGGCCGGCCGCGCGTAGTTAACCGCAACTCCAAACCTGATCCCTGTTCTTTTAATATGGCAAACCAGCGAATTCGGATCCGACTGAAAGCGTATGACCATCGCGTCATCGACCAGTCGGCGCATGACATCGTGGAGACGGTGAAAAGGACCGGTGCCCGCGTTTCGGGCCCCATTCCTCTTCCCACCCGCATCGAACGTTTCACAGTCCATCGCTCACCGCACGTGGACAAGAAGTCGATGGAATCCTTCGAGCAACGCACTCACAAGAGGTTGATCGACATTATCGACCCCACAGCCAAGACCGTGGATGAGCTCAAGCAGCTCAATCTGCCGGCCGGTGTGGACATCACCATCAAGATTTAACCCAGGGCCTGCATATGATCGGACTTATTGGAAAGAAACTGGGTCATACACGTGTGTATGACTCCAAGGGCGTGGCCGTGCCTGTCACCGTCGTGCTTGCCGGGCCCAACCGGGTCCTGCAGTGCAAGACCAAGGATGGCAAGGACGGCTACAACGCCGTGAAGCTTGGATTTGACGACCAGAAGGAATCACGGTTGACGAAGCCTGATATCGGTCAGTTCACCAAGACCTTCAAGAGCCAACCCGTGAAGCGGATTCACGAGTTCCGTGATTTTGCTCCTGCCGTGAAGGCCGGGGACGTGGTCACGGTTGATCTCTTTCAAGTCGGCGACTATGTGGACGCGATCGGCGTCACCAAGGGTCGCGGCTTTGAGGGCGTTGTTAAGCGACATGGCTTCAGGGGCGGTGACATCACCCACGGTGCAAAAGGGTGGCATCGACGCAGCGGAGCCATTGGATGTCGTTTGTTTCCCGGTCACGTGAATCGAGGCATGAAGATGCCTGGGCACATGGGGCAGGTTCAACGCACGGTTCAGAACCTGGAAGTGGTCCAGGTTCGGAAGGACGACAATATTTTGTTGATCAAGGGTTCGATGCCCGGTGCCGAGGGTGACTACGTGATTATCCGTGGCGCCAAGAAGTTGACCCGGGAAGTGGTGATTGAACGTGCGAAGAAGGCGGCCGAACGTTCAAAGGGCAAAGCCAAAACCACGAAGCAAGCCAAGAAGTGAGGCATAAGCCATGAAACTTACAATTACTGACATCAAGGGAAAGCCAGCCGGCGAGCACCAGGTGTCGTTCGAGATGATTACGAACGGCCGTGGTACGCAGGCAGTGCATGACACGGTCGTGGCTTACATGGCCGCTCAACGCTCCGGAACTGCGTCCACCAAGACCATGGGTGAGGTCGCCGGATCCGGCAAGAAGCCGTGGAAACAGAAGGGCACTGGCATGGCCCGAGCAGGCTCTTTTGCGAGCCCGCTCTGGCGTGGTGGTGGTGTGACCTTCGGTCCGAAACCGCGCGACTTCTCAAAGAAGGTCAACCAGAAGGTCAAGACGCTCGCATTGCGCAAGGCTTTGAGCGAGCGCCTCAAGGCCGGGGATGTCCTGGTGGTCGACAACATCAAAGTTGACGCCCCCAAAACAAAAGCCGTCACGGCCCTCCTCAATGATCTCCAGGTCGCTGGCGGGTCTGTGGTCCTCGTGACCGCTTCGGTGGACAGCAACCTCCATCTCTCCGCCCGGAACATTCCGCGCGTCCAGGTAACGACAGCGGATTTCCTCAACACCTACCAAACTCTTTGGCCGGCCAAGCTGGTGTTCACCAAGAGTGCATTCGAGAAGCTGGAAGCCCGGCTCAAATAGAAAGGAAATTCCACATGAATTCTTTTGATGTCATCAAGACCGTGCGTGTCACTGAAAAAGGGGCATCGCAGGCTTCCAAACACAACCAATACACAGTTGTAGCGGACAAGCGCGCCAACAAGATCGAGATCCGCAAGGCCGTCGAAGAGCTCTTCAAGGTCAAAGTGGTAAGGGTCAACACCCTCAATGTTCGGGGCAAGCTGCGCCGCCAACGGACCGCCTCCCAAGGCTGGACCCCAAGCTGGAAGAAGGCGATCGTCACCTTGAAGGACGGCGATAAGATCGAGCTCGCCTGATTCAAATCTTCCTTTTCTCAACGCTGAGAGGTTCCTCCTTTCAGCGTTTTTTTTGTCTCAAGCCTGACCGCTCCGATATCCCGAGACCTCCGGGTGAGTGTTTCCCCCGTGTCCCTGATATCTGTTGGTAACCGCGCCGTATAAAGTCTGCTTGCCAATCTCGATGCCCATCGCCAGCTTGCGGACATGAAACTGACCTTCCTGCTCTCCGCCCTGATCTCGCTCGTTGCCATGGGCGCGTGCGCCGCTGACGCCATCAAATCCTATCCGCTCGACAAATGTTTCCTTTCCGAGCATTCCCTCGACGACAAGGCGGTGACGTTTATCCATCAAGGCCAGCAGCTCAAGGTTTGCTGCGCTGATTGCAAGGCTGAGTTCGACAAAAACCCCACAGCTGCTCTCGCGAAACTGGCCGCAGCCACCAAGCCCTTCCGCAATGTTAAAGCGGCAGAGTTTGAGAAACTGAGAGCCGACTCGAAGAACCTCGTTCTGGACGTCCGAACGAAGAAGGAATTCGATGCCGGGCATGTCCCCGGTGCCATCCATATCGATGTCAACGGACCAGACTTTATGGAGAAGCTTGGGAAGCTGGACAAGAGCCGCACCTATTTGGTGCACTGTGCTGCCGGCGGTCGCAGCGTCACGGCTTGTAACAAGCTCGCTCCCGCTGGCTTTAAAAGCCTGATCAACCTCGAAGGCGGTTATCGAGGTTGGGAGAAAGCCGGCTACAAGGGAGAGGCGGACTCAGGATCAAAGTAATCCCGTGTCGAAGACGCAACGCTAGCGTCGCTCGCCGCAGCAGCGCATGAGCGTTTCGTGCACGGTTCTCTCCAGGTCCAATCCAGGTCTCAGCTCCTCCTCTTTCCGGATGGCCCGGGCGAAAGCGACGAATTCATCCAAATGTCGTTGATAGGTCGGAAGCTCGATGGTCTGCCTCCCTTTTGAGTAGGGTCCCGCGGCAGCGGACAGATCGATTTCCATGGACGGCGGTTCGATCGGCTGGATGCGAAGCGTGCCCTTGGTCCCGCAGATCTCGAGGAATCGATGCGAGCCGGCATTTGGCTGCAGAGGCGCGCTCGTAAGAATGGCCAGAGCCCGCTGATACTCGAGGACTGCAAGGGTGTTGTCTGCGAGGGGATCGGATCGTCTTCTTTGCAGGAACGGCGTGACCTTTCCTGGTCTTCCGAGCAGCCGCACCACGACATCCACAAGGTGAGAGCCCTGCTCGAACATTGCCCCACCACGGAACCGGCCCCAGGCTGCACGCTGGCCGTCGGAGATATGCGTATTCATGGTGGCACGAACCAGGAATACCTCACCAAGCCATCCCTTGCTCGCCGCCTCGATAGCACGGTTGAAACCGGGATGGTACCTCCACATATAGCCGACCTGAAGGACACGATCCTGCGACTTCGATTCCTTCAGCAAACGGTCGAACTGATGTTGTGTGGCTGCTGGCGGCTTCTCGATGTGGACATGTTTGCCCCCTCGCAATGCAAACCAGGCATCTGATGCAAGATCACGAACGTCGCCCTCAACCACCACTGCGTCCGCGTCCCGGAGAAGTTCCTGGCGGCTGATCCATCGGGCGCCTGAAGGGCCGTGCTTTCGGATCTCAGGGTTGTCTTCGCACAAGCCCACGAGTGTGAAGTCGCGGGATTGCTGGATGATCCGAAGCTTGTCTTTGAAATGGGAGTGACCGATGCCAAGAAAGGCGATTCGTATGGGAGCAGCGATGTTTGCGTGGGCGGCGGCCGGGCCAAGCAGGGCAAGCGAAGCCAGAAGGCGGCGGCGGGTAAGTCTCACGGTGGATTGGTATGGGGGTGAAGATTGGCCGATGCGGCGAGGCTTTGCATCTGCCTCACTCGTTCCAGTATCACGTCCGCAATGCTGGGTTCGTTTCCGATGCTGGGCGAGTACCAGACCCTTTTGCCACGCCGTTCAGTGGGGTTTCGCCAGGTCGGTTGACCTGCGCTCAGACGGGCCCGAACCACATCCTCCCTCTCGCCGAGCATCATGGGAATATCCTCGTAGCTATGGAGTCCGTCGCTGATGAAGAACGGAACCACAACCGCGTTCCTGGCATTGCCCCTTGAATAGACCGTTTCGATCTTCGGGTCCTCCTCCATGAAGATCGCATGAACGCCGGCGTATTGATGGCGTTGAGCAATGAGGTCCACCTGATGTTCGATGGATTTGCGGGAGTTCTCGCTGTTGCCGGTGCCATGGCCTGCGATGAAGAGGTCTGTCTCGGCCGGCTTTGGAACTGAGGGAAAAGGGTAGTTCATCACGATGCTTCGAGCCCTGGAGAGCAGCACCTCGGTCATGCTTTCGTGAGTGCCGACGGGGCCGCAGTAGTGGAGGACTCTTCCTCCTCGGACCTGAACCCGCGGGAACTGAGTTTCGCCCTTTGCACAGAATCCCAGCTCCCTTGGGATGACCTCCTCAGTGAAGTAGCCTTCGCTGATAAATAACGGCACAAAGAACACCCTGGGAGCGAAGATTCCCCGCATGACTCCCGAGATAGATGGCTCCAGTTTCCAGAAGCACTCCCTGACCTCCGCGAAGAGCCTGCGCCCGCGCAAGGCATCGGCGTGCTGATAAGCGGGAGCGCTCGACTCCGCGTTCAGCGTGGAACCGTGCCCGATCAGGACCAGTGCGGCATCGGACAGGTCATTCATCGGTTGTCCCCGTCCAGCATCCGTCCCAACCCGCCCAGCATGGAGCCTTCTTCGCGAGAGGATCCCCCGGCTTGGGGCGATGCAGCGATGATTCGGTCGGCGAGCCGGCTGATCGGCAGGGATTGCAACCAGACACGACCTGGGCCGCGAAGGGTTGCGAGGAAAAGGCCCTCTCCTCCGAACAGGGCCGACTTGATTCCACCGACGAACTGGATGTCGAAGTCCACGGATGGCTGAAATGCCACGACGCATCCTGTATCGACGCGGAGGGTTTCCCTCGGGGTGAGAAGACGTTCCTGTAACGTTCCGCCTGCGTGCACGAATACCCAGCCGTCGCCCTCCAGCTTCTGAAGTATGAATCCCTCACCACCAAACAGGCCTGTTCGGAGTTTTCGTTGGAGTGCGATGCCCAGGCTCACACCCTTCGCGGCGCACAGGAACGAATCCTTTTGTGCGTGGAGCACTCCACCGATCGTGGACAGTTTTACTGCCACGATCTTCCCCGGATAGGGGGCTGCAAAAGCGGCCTTCCTCTTTTCGGCTGCCTGGTTTTGGAAGATCGTTGTGAACAGCGACTCTCCAGTGATCAGACGCTTGCCAGCCCCCAGGAGGCTGCCGAGGAAGCCTGTGTTCTGGCTTGATCCATCCCCGAAGATCGTTTGCATCTGAATGCCATCCTCGATGTACATCATGGCGCCCGCCTCGGCGACCGCCGCCTCTTGTGGATCGAGCTCGATCTCCACAAACTGCATGTCGTCGCCGTAAATCTTGTAATCAATTTCGTGCATGGAGTTCATAGCAATAAGCGTCGCAAAATGTCCTCAGATCATCGAATCGTCAAAAATAATGCAAGCTCACCCCGCGTTCGCGGACAGGAGGCTTGCCACCAGGCCTTCGATGTTGTGCACCTTCGCCTCAACATGGGGTTTCAGGTTCAGGCTTTGCAGGGCTTTCGTGGTCTCCGGTCCGATGGATGCGAAGCGGATCTGCGGGTGTTGCTGGCATATATGAGGCAGGGGATAGCGGGCATGAAAGTTTTCCACGGTTGACGCGCTCGTGAACGTGATCCAATCAGCTCCCTCGGCTTCAAACCGTGCTGCAGCCCCGTTTCGATCATCGCTCTCTGGCATGGTCTTGTAACAAGCGACATCGTCCACGATGGCTCCCATCTCATTCAAAGCTGCAGGCAGATCCTGGTTGGCCTTTTGTGCTCTCAGAAGGAGGATCTTCTGGTTTTCCACGGATTGTTCCTTCTCGAAGGCGGCGGCGATCTCCTCGCTGACGTAGCGCTCCGGCATGAGATCCACCTGGAGGTGCAGCTCCTTCAGTTTGCTGGCCGTGGCCGGCCCCACCGCAGCGATGCGGCATCCCCCGAGGTCCCGCATGTCGTGAAACGATTTGAAGAACGCATCAAAGAAGGACGTAACGCCATTGGGACTGGTGAAGACGAGCCAGTCGTAGCTGTTGAGCTCGAGCAAGGCATCCACCAGGCCCTGCCGATCATCAGGAGGCGCAATCCGGATGGTGGGGATTTCCAGGACCTCGGCTCCGAG
>VHDG01000245.1 GCA_016871475.1 Verrucomicrobiota bacterium | reverse complement strand
GGCGCCTCCGGACAAGTCATCCGTGTGCGTAACCCCGGTTCGCGACGGGAGATGCGAGGAAAGGTAATCAATGATCAAACTGTTCAAATCCAGATGTGACACGTCCGTTGTGTGGCTGCTTGTGATCCTGGCATCCGGTCTTTGTTTCCCCCTCCATGCCCGGGATCCGATCTTTGCCGATGCGGTGTCCGCCCGGTCCATGTTCTCAGACAAACGAGCTTTTGCGGTGGGGGACCTGCTGTCGGTGGTGATTCAGGAGAACAGCACCGCCACGAAGGATGTCAGCACCAAGACCGCAAAGAAAAGTGGCGTGGATGCGAGCATCGACAGTTTTCTGTTCAGTCCCGGCCAGAGCAAGTTCCTGACGAAAGGCGGTGCGTTTCCCGCTCTCAAGTTTGGCGCGAGCTCGGACTTCGACGGCAGCGGCAAGATCAACAACAGCGAGAAGATCGTCGCCCGCGTGGGCGTCGTCGTGAGGGATGTGCTGCCCAACGGCAATCTTGTGGTGGAGGGGAAACGGCAGACCTCCTTTTCAGGGGAAAGCCAGGACATCATCCTCAGGGGCACGGTGAGGCCCGCCGACGTCACGCCCAACAACACCGTGTTCAGCTATCAGGTTGCTGATGCCACCATCAACATCCTGTCCAAAGGAACCGCTTCAAGCACCGCCAAGAAAGGTTGGTTCACCCGCTTCTGGGACAAGGTTACACCGTTCTAATTCCCGACATGTATTTCACCTGCCATCTAGCCCCGCATATCGCCCGATTCCTGATCGTTGCATGGCTGTTGTTCCCAGCAACCTCAGCCCCAGCGCTCACGGTCAGGTTGAAGGACGTCGCTCGGATTTCGGGAACCGATGGGGTCCAGCTGGTGGGATTTGGTCTGGTGACGGGCCTGGCGGGGGATGGGGACAAGAACCCTGTCTATACCGTCCAAGCCTTCGCCAACATGTTGCAGCGCTTTGGAATGTCGATCCCTGCGACGGCTGTGCAGGCCAAGAACATCGCAGCGGTGATGGTAACGGCTGAGGTGCCGGCTTTTGCCCGGGTTGGGTCACGGATCGATGTGAATGTTTCGTCGATGGGCGATGCGAAGTCGCTCACAGGCGGGGTGTTGCTCCAGACTCCGCTGCTCGCGGGCAATGGGAAACTCTTCGCTGTCGCACAAGGGCCCGTGGTGCTTGGCGGGTTCTCCGTCGGAGGCTCGGCGGCAGGGGTCCAGAAAAACCATCCCACCACGGGGATCATCGCGGATGGCGGCAAGCTGGTGGATGAGATTGAGCAACGGGTCGTGCAGCAGGACACTCTCGACCTGGTGTTGAAGGATCCGGATTTCACATCGGCGTCCCGCGTATCGGAAGCCGTGAATGCCATTTTCAAGAATGCCTGTCAGACCATTGATTCCACGACGATCCGAGTGACGATCCCCACGGAGCATCAGGGACGACCGATCGAGTTTATCGCCCAGCTGGAGGCGTTGGAGGTGTCACCCGACGTGACAGCCCGGATCGTTGTGAACGAGCGCACAGGCACCATCGTGGCAAACTCCCTGATCCGCATCGGGCCCTGTGCTATCAGCCACGGCAGCCTGGTGATCAGTGTTGCTGAGAATGCCAACGTGTCCCAACCCAACGCTTTCAGCCCGGGTGGGACGACTCAGGTCACGCCTTCCACGGATGTGAGCGTGGATGAGAAGAAAGGGTCGCTGATCCCCATCCCAGAGTTGCCGACCGTGGAGAAAGTAGCGGCTTCCTTGAATGCGCTGGGTGTCAGCACCCGGGACATGATCGCCATTTTTATGAACATGAAACGAGCGGGAGCTCTCCAGGCCGAGCTTCGGGTGAATTAAGGAGAATGGCATGAGCATTGCAATTCAACCTCTGAGGGGTGACATCGGTGGTGTTGACCTGCAGAAATTCGTCCGGGATCCCAATGTCTCGGAAAAAGACAAGATAGCCGCCGCTGCCCGTCAGTTCGAAGCCTACATGTTGCGACAGTATCTGAGTGAGGCGAGGAAGACCCTGGTCGAGTCTCGGTTCAATCCGGATGCGAGGAACCATCGGGTTTATCAGGACATGATTACCTCCCAACTGGCCGACAACCTCAGCGCGACCGGATCCCTGGGTCTGTCTGCTGTGCTTGAAGGTCAGCTGACCCGGGCACCCGACACCAGACCCTCGACCAAGCCTGAAACCCTGTCGTCCAAGGAGCGAGACCCTGCATGAACGAGAGACTGGATCGTTTGATTGAAGCATTGCGAGCCGAGTTGCAGCACTACGGAGAGCTGCTGGCGCTGTTCGAGAAGCAACAGGAACACCTCATGAATCGCGAGTCCGAGCAGGTGTTGGATAGCGCCGGGCACATCCAATCCCAGGCCGTGATGGCTCAGCAGGCCAGGGATCAACGAGTGCAATCACAGCAGGAGCTGGCGGATGCGCTTTCCGTCCCGCCCGATGGCCGGTTCTCAACGCTGCTCCCGGCCCTTCCCCTGTCGCGCCAGGGTCAAATTCAGGCGTTGGTTGATGAGAACAACCGGCTTTTGCGGAGGATTCAGCAACGTGCGAAGCAAAACCATCTTCTCCTGTCCCATTCACTCGAGGCCATGGGCAAGGTGATTCACACCCTGATGGGCACACCTCAAGGCAGTCTCTATGACGTTGCAGGAGGAGCCTCCGCAGCCGCTCCTTTGAGGCCGCTTTACGAGGCTGTCGGATAAGGAACCGTCATGCTTGGACTCTTTGGAACTCTAAACCTGGGCGCCCGGTCGCTACAGACCCAGCAGATGGGCGTGGAGGTCGCGGGTCACAATCTCGCCAACGTCAACAACCCAAACTACAGCCGTCAGCGCGTCCAGATCGAATCGTCGCTCGCCATTCCTGTATCGCCCATCGGCGTCCAGGGCACGGGCGCCGACGTGGTGGCCATCCGGCAGATTCGTGACCAGATTCTGGACGATCAGATCACATCCGAGGTGAGTTTGTCGGGGTCGCTGGCCAGCGCCCAGAAAGCCCTCCAGTATGCTCAGGCGAACCTGGGTCAGCGCATCGACCGTCACTCTGCAGGCGCCAATGCAGCGGCATCAGCCACATCGCTCTCCGGCGAGTTCGGGGTCGCCGAAGGCATCAACGCACTGTTCAACAGCTTTCAGAGCATCGCGGTTAGCCCCCGGGACACCACGGAGCGCACGGTACTGCTTGAGAATGCCAAGGCTCTTTCTGCGAAGTTTCAACAGACCGACGCACGACTCGGCCGGCTCCGTACGACGCTGGACGATTCGCTTCGGGCTGATGTTTCGGAGGCCAACCTTCTGTTGACTGACATCGCCCTTTTGAACAACGAGATTGCAAATGCGGAGATCCGCAACGGCGGCGCGGCAAATGATCTGCGGGACAAGAGGCAGACGAAGCTCGAGGAGCTGGCCAAGCTGGCGAATGTCACAGTCACCCGGGATTCGGACGGTGTTTTGAGCGTGGCCGTTGGCACCACAACCATGGTGTCCGGGAAGAACGTGCTTGAAACATTTCAGGCCTATGACGCCGGCGGAGGGCAGATCCTGGTGCGTGGAGCGACATCAGGGAGCCCTCTTTCACTCACCAGCGGCAGCATGCATGGGACCATCTCGACGCGGGATGGAAGCATCGCCACCTTGCGTTCAGACCTGAATGCGCTGGCGGCTTTGGTAATCAGCGAGGTCAACGCTGTTCACTCCACGGGATTCTCACTCACCGGCGCGACCGGGGCGAACTTCTTTACGGGGACTGACGCATCCAACATGGGTGTGAACACCGCCCTCACAACCAATCCACAACTTGTCCAGGCGAGTGGCGTTGCAGCCAACGCCGGTGACAATCAGGTGGCATTGCAGATGGCGCAGCTGGCGGACAAACGACACGCAGGCCTGGCTGACCAGACCTTCAGTCAGTATTTCAATCGCGTCGTTTCGAACCTCGGCCAGTCCCTCGCCAATACAAATGGACAGGCTGAAACCCAGCAAGTGGTGGAGGACATGCTCCTGCGTCAGCGGGATTCGCTGATGGGGGTCTCGATCGATGAGGAGATGTCTGACCTGATCCGCTTCCAGAAAGCCTATCAGGCCTCGGCCCGGATCATCACCACCGTCGACGAAATGCTGGAAACAGTGCTGACGTTGAAACGTTGAAAACCAGGGGAGAAGAACTGACTTATGCGAGTAACCGCTAACACTTTTCCCAACTCCCTGAACACGGAGCTTGGAAAGTTGATGGTCCGCCAGACCCGACTGCATCAGCAGGCCTCCACAGGCCAGCGTGTGCAGAATCCGGAGGATGATCCGTCCGCGGTACACCGGATCATGGACATGCAGCGTGACGCCAAGGCGCTCGGCCAGTATCAGCGCAATGTGCTGGCGATGAAGGATCAGGCGTCGGCGTCCTATTCCGCCATGAAGTCCCTGAAACAAACCCTCACGCGAGCCCAGGAGCTCGTCACGCGCACGGGCGGAATCCGGTCGCAGGAGGAGCTGAACATCTTTGCCGAGGAAGTGAACCAGCTCATCAAGAGCGGTGTGCAGATCGCGAACACCAAGCTCCGGGGTGATTACCTGTTCTCCGGCACAAAGAGCGACACTGCGCCGTTTGCTGAGACGGCGGATGCGAACGGACGGGTTACCGCCGTGACCTACCAGGGCAACGAGCTTACTGCCGTCAATGAGATTGGTCAGGGGGTGACAATGAGTGCGCTGGGCCCGGGAGCCAACACCGGAGCGAGCGGCCCCCGGGGCCTGGTGACGGATACCCGGGCAGGTGCAGATCTCTTTGCGCACCTCATCTCGTTCCGTGACGCCCTGTTGGCGGGGAATGTGACCGCGATCACGACCACAATCTCTGCGCAACTCGCGGCTGACGAAGAGAACCTGCTCATCCACGTCGGGGTGAATGGCGCGACACAATCCCAGCTCGATACGGCCAAGAAGCTCGCCGAACGCGACAGCGCCTCGATCGAGGCTGCTGTTTCACAGGAAGCCGATGCTGACCTGGCTCAAACGATCCTGAGACTCACCCAGACCCAGACGGCCTATCAGGCAGCCCTTCAAAGTGGAGGCCAGATCCTCAACCAAACCCTCCTCGACTATCTGAGGTGACCTGCGTTTCCCGGGATCCTGAAGGATGGACTATGAACCTGGGAGCAGGCCTGTCGTGAGTCGCCTGGCTGTCGGACGTGGGTCGAATAAAAGCGAGGTGCGTCCCTTTCACTCGCACCTGCACACACGGACTTGGCAAGTGCCTGTGTTAAGCAGTCGGCGGCCCTGCCGATGGTTCAGACAGGATTGAAATGGATCGCCGTTGTGCAAGCTCTTCGTGGACGAGGAGCCGGCTTCCATCCAAGGAAATCAAACCAAGTTGTATGCACTCATTATCTCGTGTTCTAACCGCTGCAAAAACCGTGGGGCTCCTCGCTCTGGCCTCATGTCTCCTGCCTGTATGTGTGGCGAGAGCGGAGATCCAGCTCACGTTTGGTCTCTACTCCTCGAAGAAACCGACGGACATGGTGAAGCTTTATCGACCCCTGCTCAATCAGCTCGAATCTGCACTGGCGGCCAAGCTCGGCGAGCCTGTTGTGATCCAGCTTCAAGTCGCGAAAACCTACGAGGAAGGCAGTCAGTCCGTCATCGATGGGACCTTCGATATATCGCAGCTGGGTCCGGTGTCTTACATCCAGCTCAAGGAGAAGCAGGCCGGCGTTTCCCTGCTGGCCATCGAAGGCACCAAGGGTCGGAAGGCTCTGCAAGGTGTCATCTGCGTGTTGAGCAATGCCATCGCCGGCAGCATCAAGGATCTCCGAGGAAAGAAATTTGCGTTTGGCGATCAATACTCCACCACGGGCCGGTACAGCTCCCAGATGTATCTGGCGGAAAATGGCATCACAGCCAAGGATCTGGGGACCTTCAACTATCTGGAGCGTCACGACAAGGTGGGGGCAGCGGTGGCTGCGGGCGACTACGATGCCGGTGCGCTGAATGAACGGACTTTCAAAAAGATGGTGGAGGATGGTTCTCCGCTCCGGGCCCTGGCGCGCTTTCCGATTGATGGTCGGCCCTGGGTTTCGAAAGCAGGTCTGGACCCCAGGATCCAGGCGGCTCTGAAGGACGCTCTGATCAATATCAACGATCCCAAGGCTCTCGCGGCCTTGGGCGAGGAGAATCTGGTGTTTCTTCCAGGCACGGATGCGGACTTCGAAGCGACTCGAAAAGCGATTCGTGAGAACGGACGTTTCATCAAATGAAGTGATGCTTGACTGACGTTCCCTCCAAACCTGGGGTTTC
>VHDG01000244.1 GCA_016871475.1 Verrucomicrobiota bacterium | reverse complement strand
AGCGGCAGTGCGCGGGTATTGCATCGAGCGTTTCGGAGTTGCCGTGGACTTGACCCAATGGGATCATGTGACGCTTCGGTCAGGAGAAAAAAGGATCGAGCTTGATCTCAGAAACCTGTTCGATCCGACACAGATCCGACAGGCGTTGAAAGTCATCGGCGCAGCACAAAGTGTGGAGGATCTGCGCTACCTTCCGTTTGCCAAGATCATCTGAAGAGCTTTTTGACGCGCGATAGAACCATCATTCCCAGCAACCTATGCCAGACCAAATGCGACGTCCCCAGCCTCCTGCCCCCGCCCCTGGCGGTGGAGGGGGAGATGGCCCCCGGACACCTGATGTGGTGAAACCCAACACAGACGAGCTTCTGAAGAGAATGCGTCGTGTGGATCCGGACCAAGCGAAACGCTACCGCCAACGAACAGGACAATAATGAACGGCGATTTTCTCGCCCTGCTTCCGAAGAATCCCCTCCAACAACCCGGCACCGCAGTAAACAGGGAGGACCTGGTCCTCCATGCCACCACGGTTTTTGCGTTTCACTGCAGCGCGGGCGTCATCATGGCAGGGGATCATCGGGCCACCGCAGGAAACAACATCTTCTCTGATCGCGCGGAGAAAATACTCGAGCTGGATGCGCATTCGATGATGGCGATCGCCGGCTCCCCGGCCGTCGCTTTCGAGATGGCGCGCACGCTGCAGACCACTTTCGAGTTTTATCGCCGCAGCCAGCTCCAGCCTATGAGCCTGGATGCGAAGATTCGCGCGCTTTCGAAGTTACTGCGCGACAACCTTTCGGCCACGCTGCAGGGCTTCGGAGTGGTGGCCCCTCTATTTGCAGGGCTCGAAACGGAGGATCCCGCTGCCAAGCCCATCATCCAGTTCTACGACCCGTTGGGCGCCCAATTCGAGGCCGTCAATTACGCGGCCTCCGGCTCAGGCTCACCTTCCATCCGAAGCGCACTTCATTATCTCGAGAAGTGGGGAAGTCCGCGGCCTCGGGAGATGTCTCTCGAGCAAGCCGTGGTTCTGGCCAATCGTCTGTTGATGACTGCGGCCGAGTTCGACGCGGCCACCGGCGGCGTCCATCCCGACCGCCGGCTCTACGCGACCATCAAGCTGCTCAACCGCGATGGGATCCGGGGCATAACCCTCGAGGAGCACGAAACCTTCTGGCAAAAGGCTGAATCATGACCGAGGAACCATATCGTTGGCTGGAGGCGATTCAGAATCGCCGGGAATACATCCAGGATCACCTCAAGGGCGCAACTCCCGTTTTTGCAGCCTCGCGGCCCGAAGGCGTCCTCATGCTTGGAGCGGGGCAGGGGCAGTCGAAGGTCTTCGAGGTTTATGACCGGCATGCGTTGTGCGGGCTGGGCCATCCGGTGGATATCGAAAAAATCCGCCAGGCGGCCATCGAGGCTGCACACCTTGAGGGGTTCAACCGCAGCACTCGCGATGTGACCCTGCGCAGGCTCGTCGGATTCTCTCTGAGCCCCACGCTCAAGAACAGTTTCGAGCAAATCTTCTCGCCCCCCTTGATCGTCGAAAGTCTTTTCGCTGAGCTCGGTGAAACCCCAGCCCAGGATGTCCTGGTGCGTCTGCACTTCGATGGGAATCACCACTACGAGGGATCAGGGGTTGTCCTGGCACACAGCGATCGAAAACTGGAGTCGGAAGCGCATGCTTGGTTGAAGAAAACGCTGAGGCCGGAACACACGCTCAGGGATGTCGCAGATGTGTTTTTGACAGCCTGGAAGGCGATCTTCGACCGCACATCTTTTGAGAACCTTGCGGTGAGCCACGCGGTGCCAGCCCTGAACGAAGGCCGGACCCTCGAAGTTGCTCTCCTGGATCGTCGTGCACGCGGACCCGTCCACTACCGGAAAATCGACTTCCCGAACTTCCCTTCGTAGCCCGCTGCGACTGCAATCTCCCGAGGCGACTTTACTTGAGTGCCAGGCAGGCTTTGGATGCGTTCCTGGTGGAATGCGTCGCTGCACTCGCACGCCCCAGCGGGAAACTTAGCGATATCGATGAAGGCACGGATCTCATCGCCGGCAGGCCATCACTCCTCCCGGAGAATCACCGGGCTGGAGACCGAGTACGGCTGCCTGGTGGAGCCTCCGCTGCAGGTTTCCTCGGTGATTGCAGCCGTCCGGGACTGGATCTTCAAGGAGCACAGGCACGGCCTGATTGATCGACACGACCGCGACTGGGACGAGCCGAAGGGGAACGGAGGGTTCCTTTTCAACGGGGGCCGCGCCTATCTGGACATGGGCCATTTGGAATACTGCACGGCGGAATGCGGAACGACCGTGGACGTTGTGAGGTATGACCAGGCGGGGGACCGACTGCTCAACAAGGCGCTGGAAGAGCTGGGGCTCGACCATCAAGCAAGCTTCATCCGCAACAATGTCGATCACTACACGGGCGCAACGTTTGGCTGCCACGAGAACTACTCGCTCCTGCGAACCGCTCCCCTGACCCAAAGGAACGTGCTCTCACTGCTGTCGTTTCTGACTCTCAGAGCCCTCTACGCGGGCGCAGGAAGAGTGGGGCGTCCGACACATCTGAGATCGCCCCAGATGGAGATTCAGCAGGACCCTCAGGTCCGCTTTCACGTCACTCAACGCGCGGATTACATCCAGAATGACTTCTTCGAGTGGGTGCAGCACAACCGGGCGATCATCAACACACGCGATGAACCCCTGGCAGACCCGCGCCAGTACCGAAGACTCCACCTCATCCATGGCGACACAAACGTGCTGCCTTCGGCATTGTTCCTGAAGGTGGGCTCTACTCGGCTGGTCTTCGACTTGTTGGAGCAGGATGCCTTGCCCGGCCTGATGCTGATGGATGCGGTGGAAACCCTCAGGCAGATCTCGAGGCAACCGGCTCCGCCCTGGTTGATCAGGCTGGCGGATGGCTCACAAGCGGATGCGTTGGAAGCTTTGCAGTTGTACCTCGCTGCCGCGAAACACCAGTTGAAGGGTCGCGATCCGGAGACCGACGCCGTGCTGCTGCTCTGGGAGCGTTCCCTTGCCGCACTCGAGCGCAACCCGCTGGCGTTGGTTGGGCAGGTGGATTGGATCACCAAAAAGTATCTCCTCGAGATGTTCTGCGAAAAGGAGGGGATCACATGGGATGATCCCTGGTTGGAATCGCAAGACTTGGAGTATCACAGCATCGATCCGACACGATCTCTTGCGCTTCCGCTGGCGGACATGGAGGGTCCCTGGGGTCTGCCAACCACGTCGGATTCCCTGGCCGAGCCACCGATGGATACCCGGGCCCGAGTTCGGAGCAAGCTGATGCATGAGATTCGTGAGCAGGGAGTGGGCTACGAGCTGGACTGGGACAGCGTTCAGATTGAAGAACGGCAGCGCATCTGGCTCATGGATCCTTTGCGGGCGGTCCTTTAGCCGGGACCGAAAGTTATCCCCGCCGGGACTTTGCAGCAGATCGGCGACGCGCGAATCCGACCTCCCGTCCTGCTCAGACGAGGAGCCTGGAAGGATCTGTCGATGAGTTGACCCGATCCCCCTGACACGGCGGCTGGCGCTCATTCAGCGGCTGATGAAGCGGCATGGTGGAGCTCCCGGCAAACTTCTTGCGCCCGGGTTTCGGGGGTGGATTCAGGTTGCCGGGGGGCCCAAGATGCCTTTGGCCCGGGCATGACGGCCGTACACCCATTCAAACATCGGTGACGCCATGAGCGTAGTGACCACAGCCATGATGACCATGATGGAGAAGAGCGTTGGCTGGATGATGCCTTTCTGGAGCCCGATGTTGAGGATGATCAGCTCCATCAACCCCCGCGCATTCATCAGGGTGCCCACCGCGAGGGAGGTGCGTTGATCCTCACCATGGATACGCGCGGCGGCATAGCAGGCTCCTCCCTTTCCGATGCAAGCGGCGGCTAGAACCACAAGGGCGATACCCCATAGTCCCCAGGAATCCACGGTGTCGAGACGGGTGTTCAATCCACTGAAGGTAAAAAAGAGCGGCAGCAGAAACACCACCGTCATGGATTCCATTCGCCCCCGAAGAATCTCGGCGATTTTGCCACGAGGCATGGCAACCCCCAGAACGAAGGCGCCGAACACCGCATATATGCCGATGAAGTCCGTGATCCAGGAACCTAACATCACGAGCATGAGGATGAGGCCAAAGGATTGGGAAGTCAGGTCACCTGACGCCTCCACCTTGTCCCCCAGCTTGGAAAGGAATGATCGTCCTGCGGTTAACACCACCAATGCGTAAAGGGCGCCCCCTCCGATAGCCAGCGCGGCAATGGTCCAACTATCCCCAAAACTCGCCAGAACCACCGCAAGCACGCACCAGGCAGCCGCATCGTCTATTGCGCCCGCAGCCAGGGCCAGAGTTCCAAGACTGGTTCCCGAGAGTCCTCTTTCATAGATAATGCGAGCCAGCATGGGAAAAGCCGTAATGCACATGGAAGCCCCGAGGTAGAGTGTCGCTTCAAGTTGGCTGACCCGCTCGCCGAACATCCCGGGATGCTTGAGCAACCATGAACCGATCAGCCCTCCCAGGAGGAATGGCACGATCATCCCGGCCAGAGAAACGGAAGTGGCGCTCCGAATCTTGTTTGCAAAGAGATCACGCCGGAACTCCACGCCCACGAGGAACATGTAGAGGGAGAGCCCGACCTGACTCGCTGCGAACAGAATGGGTTTGGAGGCCTCGGGAAACAGGGTTTTCTGACCTTCAGGCCAGAGCAGACCGAAGACCGAAGGTCCCATGAGGACTCCGGCGATCATTTCGCTGACAACCTGAGGCTGCCCCAGGCGCCGAGCCATCCAACCCACAGCCCGGCAAACCATGAGAATGAAGGCCAGTTGGAGGAAGAACAACACGGACAACTGAAAAGTGGATAGAGGAGATGCGGAGCCTGATAGCATGTGCCCGAGGTTTAAGCAGATCGCTTGTGGAGGGTCAACCAGGATGGGGCTGAGGTGGATGGGCGGAGGGACAAAGCGGTATCAGGGCTGCCATCTGTGAGACTCCCGACTAGTTGAGTGGGGCCGCTTGCGAAGGACCGGCGCGCGACTTACTGTGAATCGGGTTACAGGAATAATGCCTCTATGAAAACGAACCTGAGATCTCCTCGATGCAAGAACAGGTTGGGAACGAACTTCGATCCTGCGCTTGCCATTCTAACCTCAGCACCCCACTTTTCTCCCGCTGCATTGCTGCGGCGCATGAAAACGATTGGGTCAAATCTAATAGGCTTTCTGCTGGCCGGCTCGCTCTCCTTGTCAGCCGCAGATCTGGCTCAGAGCAAATTCACCCAAGTCGTCGGCGAAGTCTCGATCGTCGACGCGATCACCAAGCAGGTCCGAAAAGCTGAAGTCAACGGCCTGGTGAAAGCGCCTGATTTGGTTCGCACTGGACCGAACAGCCGGGCTGAGCTCCTTGCCGGGGATCAGACCCTCACGCGAATTGGAGCCAATACCATCTTTTCATTCGAGAGCCGGGGCAGAGGCGTCAATTTGCAACAAGGATCAGTGCTCTTTCATTCGCCGAAAGGCAAAGGGGGGGGAGTCATCAAGAGTGGCGGCTCCTCAGCAGCAGTTCTTGGAACCACGCTCATAGTTTCCGCCAACCCTCAGGGGGGATTTAAGACAATTCTCCTGGAGGGCATCGGCAGGGTAACTTCGGCAGGGAGTTCAAGCCGGCGACTCGATGCGGGGCAGGTCGTGTTCACCCTTCCCCAAGGCGGCTTGAGCCAGACATTCAACGTGGACCTCGGGCGCCTTGTTGATGGATCGGCTCTAATGCGAGGCTATTCCGCCCCCCTCCCCAGCCTGGCTCAGGTATCGGCAGCGGTGGCTAAACAGGAATCCCTCAAGACGGAAGGCCGGCTTCAGGACACAGGCCTGATAGTCGGAAACAAGGCATCGAAGGAGGGCATCGCTGTGATCGACCCTGGCACTTTCACCGCCGCCCTCAGGGAGAAAAAATCCTCGGTGGAGAAAGCATGGGATCGGGATGCCAAGGTGGACGAAACCTATTTGCCCGAGCGGCTCTTGTTCGTCAGGTCGGAGCCGCGTTACCCAAAGAACAGCCCTTGGCACGACGCGGTGACGGATGTGGCGCTGGCGGCTGAGCTGAAGATTAAAAGCCGCGACCTGGTGATTCCAACCATCGAGCTTAACGAACCCTCGAGAACCTTTGGTTTGATCGCTAAGAAGCTGGAAATTGAGGGAGATCTCGACATCCATCCCCCCGACGGAGGAGGACCCCAGGATCCTGATTTGGTTATCGGAGGCCGAAGCACCCACGTGAGCGACA
>VHDG01000243.1 GCA_016871475.1 Verrucomicrobiota bacterium | reverse complement strand
TCGGCTTCGAGCTGGCCGACAGGCGATGCGGAGGTCTTCTTTGGTGTCCGACATGGCAGCGTGAACTCCGGTCCGGGCGCCATTGACGCGTTGATCGACCAAGCCAGTCTTTACTCGGCTGCTCTAAGCCCCGAGCAAATCGCCATTCTCTATAACCTCGGGCCGGATGATCATATCCCTCTCCTGGGGCATTGGACGTTTGAACCCGGCCAGGAACTCATCGACTTGGTAGGGAACTTCCCCAACTTGGCGCTCAAAGGAAACGCGCGCGTGGTGAACGGCCAGCTCGACGTAAACGGCCAGGCGACCGGGGCCACGGGGTGGGCGCTGACGGCAGCCCGTGACGACAGCTATCGCGGACCACGCATCGAAACCAAGACGCTGGTGGCCTGGGCGCGACTCGAGGGCCTGGACAATGTAGCCAAGGCGGGATCGCTCATCACGATCGACCGCGTCACCTCGGACCATTTCGACGGCATTATCTTTGCCGAGCGTCAGCCGAACCGCTGGATGAACGGCAGCAGTCACTGGAATCGAACGAAAGACTTCGCTCCCGGCTTCGAAGAAACGACCACCGGCATCCTGATCAACCTCGCCATCACCTACGAATTCGCCGAAAACGGCAATTTCATCATCAAGGCCTACCGCAACGGTGAGATGTTCGGTGAGTACGAAACGAGCCACCCTTCCAGTTGGGAGACTGGTAACGCTGAAGTATTCTTCGGGCTCCGTCACGGGAGCGAAGGCGGAGGTCCCGGTGCCCTCGATGCGCGCATCGACGAGGCTCGGATCTACGGCGGCACCCTGTCCGCAGATCGCATCAACGAACTCTATCTCAAAGGTCCGATTGTGGGCGCCGATCGGGACGGCGATGGTTTGCCTGATCTCTGGGAGATCGAGAACTTTGGTAACCTGGACCAGACGCCCACCGGCGATCCGGACGCCGATGGTTCGTCGAACGCAGATGAACTCCGCCGCGAAACCAACCCCAGGAACGCCGACACCGACAACGATGGCCTCAAAGACGGCGTAGAAACGCTGACGGGCCAGTTTGTGTCAGTCACGGATACGGGCACCGATCCCTTGGACGACGACACGGACAACGACGGCTTGAAAGACGGTGTGGAGAACCCGCTCCTTTCCTACGATCGCACCCGTCCTGCGCAGCAACCTGGCACCAGTCCACATCACGCTGACAGTGATGGCGACCGCGTTTTCGACGGAGCTGAAGTCGCGGGTGGAACAAATCCAACAGATCCCAACGACCCGGCGGGCATCCCCATCGCGACGCTCCTGGTCGGCCGTTGGACCTTCGAAGCTGGCGAGGAACTTCTCGACACCACCGGGAACTTCCCGCCTCTCGTGCTCAAAGGGGACGCTCAAGTGGCCGAAGGACAACTCGACGTGAATGGGATGGGCACGACGGCCAGCGGCTGGGCTGTTACGGACAGCTCCATGGGTACCTATGGCGGCCCGACCCTTCGCAACAAAACTCTCGTCGTCTGGGCGACGATGCAGAGTCTGGGTGAGGCCAGAGCAGGCTCCCTCCTCACGATCGACCGGGTGTCGTCGGATGGCTTCGACGGAATCATCTTTGGCGAGCGCCAGCTCAACCGCTGGATGAACGGCAGCAGCGGATTTTCACGCACCCGGGATTTTGAACCGGGCTTTGAGGAAACCGAACTAGGAACGCGCATTCAGTTGGCGATCACGTATGAGCACCTCGAAAACGGCCGCCTGCTGGTCACCGGGTATCGCGATGGGGAAAGTATCGGCCAGTACGAAACGCCTAACCCATCGCAGTGGCAGCAGGGTGATGCGGAAGTCTTCTTCGGTCTGCGTCACGGGAGTGTCACAGGCGGCCCCGGGGCTATCGATGCTCTGATCGACGAAGCTCATATCTACCGCGAGGCCCTGAGTCCGAGTGAAGTCATGCAACTGAAGAATCCGCCGATCACGCTGTCGATTGTGAGGGTCGGCCAGGCCGTGCGGCTGGTGTGGCAAGACGCCACCGCGGTGTTGGAGTCTGCGGACAGTTTGGCCGGGCCGTGGACGCCGGTGCCGAACGGAAATTCAGGCATCGAGATCACCACCATTGGAACTGCGCAGAAGTACTTCCGCCTGACAAAGTAGTTCAATTCGGATGGAAGATGAAGATGGCTCGTTTGTTTGCCGGGCTGCTGCTGCCGCAAGGTGGCGCAGCCCGGTTTTCCGTCTCACCTCCGGCAGAGGAGTCGGTTCTGCCGCGCGCCAGGCTCGAGAGGCCGAAGCGTCTTAGCCCCGGCTTGATGGAGACCCGCGCTGCCACCCGGCCTTGGAGCCACCTCTTCTTGAGCTTGCTCCTGTTCGCTTGTCTGGTACCTCGATCAGCCCGTGCGGCAAGCCCCAACCTCCTCCTGTCCGAGGTCATGCTTGTTAACACCAAGACGATCCCGGACGAAGACGGCGAGTACTCGGATTGGATCGAAATCTTCAACCCGGGTTCGAATCACATCGATCTGCTGAATTGGTCGCTGACCGATCAACGCAGCAACCTGACGCAATGGCGATTTCCCAGCACCAATATCGGTCCGGGAGAGTTCCTGTTGGTGTTCGCTTCGGGCAAGAATCGCCGCATGCCTGGGGCCTTTTTGCATACCAATTTCCGTCTTTCCTCCAGTGGCGAATACCTGGGCTTGATCATGCCGGACGGCCGTTCCATCGCACATGAGTTCGCTCCCCAGGTTCCCTCCACAGGCGCTGATCTTTCTTATGGCCTCGGCGCGACCGGCACGAATCTCTCACTCGTTGCGACGGGCGCGCACGCCCGCGCGGTGGTGCCGATCGACGGCTCGCTTGCAAATCGTTGGACGGAGCGAGGCTTCGACGACTCGGCGTGGATCCGCGGAACGACCGGAGTCGGCTACGAACGTCAATCCGGCTACGAGGATCTCATCGGACTGGACCTGCTGTCGTCGTCGCTGCCCATGGGTCAGCGCATCGACACCAACGGGGACGGGGTAAACGAAAACACCACTGTTTACATCCGCGTTCCGTTCCAGATCGAAAACCCGGGCGTCTTCAACAACCTTGCACTGCAGCTGCGCTACGCCGATGGATTTGTCGCCTACCTCAATGGCCAGCAGGTCGCGTCCGCCAACGAACCGCCGTTGATCGATTGGAAGGCATCCGCGGCCAGTGACTATGGAGAAATCACCGACGTGATGATGGCCATCGTCTATGGTCCGGGGAATGCCATCACTATTTATCGCAATGGCGAAGTTTACTCAGCCGCGGCGACCGCGACGACAGGCACCTTGCGCGTGTACCCGGCCAACGTCGGCGACATCTTGATTGGCAAGCGACACGACGATCTGCCGAACACGGGAGGAACTCGCGATGGAACCGACGGATTCCTGGCCGGGTCGGTCAACGAGGCGCGGGTCTATGCCCAGCCGCTCGGAGCCTCGGAAATCCAGGCGCTCTTCCAGCGAGGACCGTTCGGTGCAAACGGAACCCTTCCCCCGGAATCCCGATCCAACCTGCTTCATCAATGGACCTTCAACGACGGCACCGCGCGGGACTCGATCGGAAACTCCCATGGCACGCTCAACGGCGGCGCGCAGATCCAGGACGGACGGCTCGTTCTCGATGGCATCGATGATTTTATGCGTTCCGCTCCGATCTCGACCAACATCAGCATCCGCACCCTCGTTGTCTGGGTCAGTCTGGACAACCTGTCGCAACGAGGCGGCAGTGCCCTGACGATCGAGAATCCCACCGCGACAGATGTTTTTGACGGCATCGTGTTCGGCGAACGCGTGGTCCAGCAGTGGATGAACGGCAGCAGCCTGTATGCCCGATCGGTCCGCGACAATGGGGGCGCACCCGAAACGCTGACCGAGTCTGTGGTGACGGGTCCGGAGACGTTCGATGTCAGCCGTCATGCAGGACTCCTCGTGAGTGGAACCAATGTCCTGGCGATCCACGGTCTCATCTACACCCACACGGATCCCGATTTTCTTATCCGCCCCGAACTCATCGGCGGCCACATTCAGCTCGACGCGCGCAACCTGGGGGTTTTTGACCGGCCCACCCCGGGACGTGTCAATGCTCCGCGCTTCCAGCGGGTCGCCGCCAATCTGGTATTCAGTCACGAACGCGGGTTCTACCAGACGCCCTTCTCTCTGCGCATCAGCACGGACATCCCGGACGTGGAGATCCGTTATACCCTGGATGGCCGGGAGCCGAACGCAGTGAACGGCCTGCCCTACATCGGCCCGATCGAAATTTCGCGCACCCGCACCGTCCGCGTCACCGCTGTTCGCGCCGGCCTCGCTCCCTCCGAACCGATCACTCACACGTATGTCTTCGTCGCCGACGTGCTGCGCCAGACGAACTCGGCGCCGCCCGGTTCGCATTGGGACACCGAGATGGACCCCAACGTCGTCAACAATTTCAACCAGACATGGTCGGTGGCCGAGGGGCTGGTTGACCTGCCCGCCGTGTCGATCGTGATGGACAACGCTGACCTGTTCGGATCGAACGGCATCTACGCGAACCCGACCGGCCGCGGCGACGAATGGGAGCGGGCCGCTTCCCTGGAGTTCTTCTATCCACCGGAGTATGGGGGGCCGCGTACCGGGAAGGGGTTCTCCATCAACTGCGGCATCCAGATCAACGGCAACTTCAGCCGCCTCACTCACCAGCCCAAGCATTCCTTCCGGCTCGTGTTCAAGGACAAGTGGGGTCCACCAAAACTGCGCTACCCGCTGTTCCCGAACTACGATGTGACGGAGTTCGACACCTTGCTCATCGCCTGCGGGCACAACCAAGGCTGGTCCACCGGCATCGATAATTCGCAGTTCCTGCGCAACCGGTTCACCTGGGACCTCGAAGGCGCGGACCCGTCCCGCGCCAAAGTCCACAACCGGTCCGTCCATGTCTATCTCAACGGGCTGTATTGGGGCGTGTATGATTTCAACGAGCGGCCCGATGAAACGTTCGCCGCGGCGAATTTTGGCGGCGCGAAGGAGGAATACGATGTGTTCAAGGGCTTGAGCACCGGTGGTTCGACCAGCGCGCCCATCATCAACGGCCTGCGCAGCACCTGGGATCAACTGTTCGTGCTGGCCGGCCGAAACCTCGAGTTGCGGACGAACTACACCGCCGTCGCCGAACTGGCGGACATCGATCAGCTCATCGATTATTCGATCGGCATTCTCTACACTGCCGACAGGGACGGGCCTACGGGCTGGCTAAACGGGCCGCCCAATTCGCTGGAGCCGAAAAATTTCTATTCCTCCCGACGGCGCACGCCAGACGGGCGATTCCGCTTCTGGCGTTGGGATTCGGAGTTTGTGCTGGAAAACGTGAATGAAGATGTCAGCGAACGGCAAGGCACCCAGAACCCGGGGCGGTTGCATTTTAATCTCCGCGCCAACCCCGACTATCGCATGCGCTTCGCGGACCGCGTGCAGGAGTTCTTTTTCAATGGCGGGCCGTTTTCGGTGGAAGCCTTGCAGGATCGCTACCTGGCGTTGGCCGAAGAGATCGACAAGGCCGTCGTGTCGGAATCGGCGCGCTGGGGCGATTCCAAACGCGAGCCGCCGTTTCGTCGAGATGTCGAGTGGATGCGCGAGCGAGACCGCATTCTCACGAATTACATTCCGGCTCGCCAGAGCCTGTTTCTGAATCAGCTCCGTCTCGATCGGTTGTTCCCCACCAACGCTGCGCCGGTGCTGCAACTCAACGGCGTCGCGCGGCACGGGAGTCTGATCGCGTCGAACGACCTGCTCAGCTTCGCCGGTTCGGCGGGGACGATTTACTTTACTCTCGACGGCAGCGATCCGCGCGATCCTGCGCAGGCCACCGCTGTCGCGCTGGTGTCCGAGACGTCGCCAGCCCGGGCGGTCGTGCCGCGAGACGGCGCGCTCTCCTCGGCATGGCGCGAGAGGCAGTTCGACGACTCGAGCTGGGCGTCCGGGCGGAACGGCGTCGGCTACGAACGCGGTGCAGCCTATCGCGAATTGCTTGGGCTCGACTTGCTGTCGTCCGCCCTTCCCGCGGCCCAGCGTCTCGACGTCGATGGCGACGGAACAAACGAGAATAATTCCATCTTCACCCGTTTCCGATTCACCGTGCCGGACCCGTCGGGGTTCAATGCGCTGACGCTGAACATGCGCTATGACGACGGTTTTGTGGCCTATCTCAACGGCGTGGAGGTCGCTCGCGCCAGCGCGCCCGCGTCGGTGGCCTGGAATTCCACGGCGACACAAGACCGCGGCGACGGCGGGGAAGTCATGATTGCCATCGCCTACGGCCCTGGGAACAGCATCACGATCTACCGCAATGGCTCGGT
>VHDG01000242.1 GCA_016871475.1 Verrucomicrobiota bacterium | reverse complement strand
CGACGGCGTGACGCTGAGCAACAGGGGGACGCTCCGGATCATCTTCAAGAAAAAGTCCAAGGCAGGCTCCAATGGAAACGGCCATGGAAATGGCAGGTCGGTGGACAATCGGATTCTCGAGCTCGCGCTGGAGGTTCGGGATGCGAAACCGAGACGACCCACCATCCTTGTCACAAAGGACATCAATCTTCGTCTCAAGGCTGATGCGTTCAAGCTGCCGGCCGAGGACTATGAGACCGGACGCGTTCATGCTCACGAGCTCTACACCGGCATGGCGGAGCTGCAGGTTTCAGCCCAGCAGATGAGCGACTTCCGATCGAAGGGCGAGCTGGATCTCGGCCCCGGGAAATCCTATTTCCCGAACGAGTATTGCACGCTCATCGATCCAGCGAACCCGAAGCGCACGACCTTGAGCAAGGCGGACGCGACGGGGCACAGGCTGATTCCGGTGCTGGATGTGCGGGATGGAGTCTGGGGCATTCGACCGAAGAATCGGGAGCAACACTTTGCCTTCGATGCCTTGCTGGATGATCGGGTGAAGCTGGTGACGTTGATGGGCAAGGCGGGCACGGGGAAGACCCTGATGGCCATGGCGGCCGGCTTGCGCCGGACGGTCTTGGATCGGGAGTTTCGAAGGCTGGTGGTGGCCCGCCCCACGATATCGATGGGCAAGGAACTCGGATTCCTTCCCGGATCACTCGAAGAAAAGCTCAGTCCCTGGATGCAACCGATCCATGATGCCCTGGAGCTCTTGAGCGATCTGAACATGGGACAGGAGTCGCGACGCAGCGCTGACCTGATGCGGTCGGGGGTGATTGTCGTGGAAGCTCTGAGCTATATCCGTGGGCGCAGCATTGCCAATCAGTTCATGGTGATCGATGAGGCTCAGAACCTCACTCCGCTGGAGGTGAAGACCATCGTGACTCGCGTGGGCCACGGGACAAAGATCGTGTTCACCGGCGATCCGTATCAGATCGACAATCCGTATGTGGATTCCGCATCGAACGGTTTCAACTACCTCGTGAGCAAGTTCCAGAGCCAGCCGATTGCGGCTCATGTGGAGCTGCAGAGGGGTGAGCGATCTGAGCTGGCCGAGCTGGCTGCCAACATTCTGTAGAGCAGGCCGTTTTCGGGTGAGAGAACGCGGGGAGCAATGACAGAACAAGCAGGGGCAGCCTTCTCCCGATTGTGGAGGTGGAGTCGTGGGTTTTCATAGGCTCGCGAGCAGAGACCACACAGCGGAGCGCTTCGCAAGGGCACCTTCCCTTGCGGTTGTCCTGCGCCGATTGGCCCCGAACCGGTGGTTGCAAGGGGCGCACCTTCCTTTTTTCGACCCGCGTCCGTCGTCCTCCCCTCCCCTCGTAATCGAAGACGCATGAATCGCCCTTTCGATCATGAAAAGCTAGAGGTGTATCAGGCATCCCTGACTCGAGTTACCGACTGCACGACGGAATCCTTGGCATCGAGGACGGGCAGCCGATTGCAATTACGAGGAGCGCTCGCACTGAGAAAATCCGGGATGCGTCTGGTCGCCTTGGCTGTGGCCTGTCCGTTCTTGCCCCCGTTTGTCGTCCAAGGCATTTTGGTTGCTCGATACGGTGATTCCTACTCACATGGTGACTGATTCAACAACCAGGCCGGTTCATGCCCGGTGGTTCTACTCCATAGCCTCGGCTGTATTGCTGGTTCTTACCTTCATCGGGTTCAAACTGTTCTATCTGGAGGGGCAGGCGTTTCCCGGCCGCCCGCTGACGCCGCCCATCCGGACGTTGCTCATCATTCATGGCGTGGTGATGACCGCATGGATGCTGCTCGCTGTAGTACAGGCGATGTTGATGGCTGCCGGACGCAGGCGTGTCCACATGGCTTTGGGCTTTTTTGCAACGGCTCTGGCAGTCGCCGTGGTTGTGTTCGGCTACATGACCGCGATCAACGGGACACGGCTGACTCCGCCGGACATGAAACTGTTCGGTCTGGCACCCAAAGAGTTTCTGGCTGTGCCGTTATCGGGAGTAGCGACTTTTGCCGGATTCTTCTCAATGGGTCTCCTGAACCGCCGCCGACCCGACGTCCATCGCCCCATGATGTTCATGGCTTCGTTGTCCGTTGTTTCTGCGGCCTTGGGGCGGATGCCCGCGCTGAACAACTGGTATGCCGGCACAGTATTGGAACATTGGTTCAGCGCTTTCCTCAGCACTGTAATCCTGGGTGCGCTGCTTCTCCTCCTGAAATGGGGCCTGGAACGCCGCCCCGGCCGCTGGTTCGCCGGAACCTTCGCTGCCTTTGTTGTAGCCTGTGTGGTCACATCGCTAATCGCCAAAACAGGAGCATGGGTCCAGTTTGCATCCTTCCTCATTCGCTAACCTTGTGGCTGTGGCGCATCGATTCATCACTGTCTCTTGTTCGATCCGCCTCAGCCTTCTCATCCTTCTTTCCTGCCTCCTGGCTCCTCCCCATGCCCAGGCTGCGGAATCGAAACTCAATCTTCTCATCTGGAGCGAATACATCGATCCCGAGGTCGTGAAGGATTTTCAGAGGGCTCATCAGTGTCGCGTCGTGATCGATCTCTTCGACGAGGACGCCGCGATGATTGCAAAGTTGCGGAACGGTGGCTCGCGCACCTACGACATCGTGGTGGCACCCGACCATACGATTCCACGGCTTAGGAGACTCGGCCTCATCCGTCAGCTGGGTTCGAACGCGCTTTCGAGTCTGCCTCTGATCCATCCCACCTTCAGGAGTCCGTCGTTCGATCCCGAAAACCGATACTCCATGCCCTATCTCTGGGGAACGCTTTGCATCTACGCCCGCAAACCGGCTGCAGGACAGCTCGAGCCAAGCTGGGGCTTGTTGTTCGATCCGGCAGCGCAACCCGGCGCCTTCCTGTTCAGCGACAGCATGCGTGATGTCATCGGAGCTGCCTTGAAGTACCGCGGAAAAAGTTTGAACACGACGGACAAGAAGGCGCTGTTGGATGCGCGCGATTTGATTCTCGCGGCGAAGAGGAGGTCGCGGGGTTTTGAAGGTGGCGTTGGCGGAAAGAACAAAGTCCTTGCCCGACGCGTGAGCGCCGCGATGGCCTACAGCGGGGATGCCTTGCGCGGTGCCGAGGAAGACCCTGAAACGATCTGTATTCTTCCTCGCGAGGGCACACAAATCTGGGTGGATAATCTTGTCGTATGCTCCGGCGCTCCGAATCCAGGGCTGGCGGAGAGGTTCATCACATTCGTCTCCGAGCCGAAGGTTGCAGCGCGGCTGGCAAATTATCTTCACTACGCCACGCCGAACGAGGCGGCGAGGCCCTGGATCAGTCCTGAGGCGCTAGCCAACCCATCGATCTATCCACCGAAGGAGGTCATGGACCGATTGGAATTTCTGCAGGATCTGGGAAAGGACTCCCGGCTCTATGATGAGGTCTGGAGCGTCATTCGCGTCCGCTAACCATGACGGAACGGCCAGCGTCAGGGCGGCGCCATGATTTTCGTCTGCTGGCCACCGCCCAGACCAGGAACAGTCCCAATGCTGCGCCGGCGGAGTCAATGGCCACGTCCTCCCATTGGCCGGTGCGGCCGGGGACAAAACGCTGGTGCAGCTCATCGCTCATGGCATAGAGGGTTGCCAGTCCCCATGCCCAGAGGGCCAGCTTGCGATTCCAGCGATGATCTGATGTCAGGCCGTTGGAAGCGCGCAAAGCCCGGAGAAGCAACCAGGCCAGGATGGCGTATTCGGTGACGTGGGCGGCTTTGCGGACAACGAAGACAACCCGCTGCACTTGCTCAGGTGGGGCCTGGGGATAAAGCCATCGGACAATCGGGCCGATGATCCGGGAGGAACGGTTTGAGGACGCGGAATCGCTGGATGCCCCGAATATGACAAGCAGCCAGGCCATTACGATCATCCAAGGACCCAAGATTTGTTTGTTAACCCGCACGGGTGGATCAAAGCAGAGCGGATGCCGGTTTAAAACCGGGGAATTTCTGCATTGGCTTCCAGCCGTGTTTTCTGGCATTCAGAGGCTCTGTTAATTCATGAGAATTTCTTTTGAGTCGTTGGTTGGGGCCTTGATGGCCCTGGCCTTGTCCTTCCACACAACGGCTGCTGCCGACACTTCGGCCGCACCGGTTTTCCACTTCCATTCCGTTGGATCTAGCGGATTCCTCATGTCCACCCAGGGACTTGTCTTCCAGCAGGTGTGGAAGATGCCCGAGGCGGAGCCAGTGCGGGCGCAGCTGCAATCCTCCATCGGCAAGGCTTTTCTCACCGCGGGCGCAGGCTTGTTGGAAGAGAACGCTGCTTCATTGACGCCCTCGGCGGCGGAGCTTCTGCGGGATGTGATCGAGCACGAATCCTGGCTGGACGTCCGTGGTGCGCCGGGAAAGCTTGAGTGGGTTCTCGTGACCAAGGTGCCTGAGGCCCGACACACAGACTGGGCCAAGGCCTGGGAGAGCTTCAGCAAAGCGGGGGGGTGTGCGGCCCCAAGTTCCATTTCGTGGGGGGGGGTTTCAGGCTCGGCTGCGAAGTCAGACAAACAAACGTTCAGCTGGGTTTCGGCACAAGGATGGTTCGCCGTGGGTCTCGGGCCGGCGGTTCCCAGCCAGTGGGAAAAAGTGCTCTCCACCCTCAAAGCTTCCGGACGTCCCGCGTCGGAGTTGCAAACCAACTGGCTCCGGGTGAAGGCGGACTTGGGCAGGCTCCGGGCGGGATTTCCCATGATTCCCGAGTTCGTGGCCTCGCAGCTGGATCTCACTTTTCGCGGCAGAGGGGAGATGGTCCGCACGGAAGGGACCCTTCGATTCTCTGAACCCTTGAACTGGAAACCCGAGCCTTGGGACATCCCTGCCAACCATATCCGGGATCCATTGGTGGGCTTCACCGCGGCCCGGGGGATCGAACCTCTTCTTCGGCGATATGAGGAAGCGAAGAAACTGGGACTGCAATCCTATCCAAATCAGGCTGTGTCCTGGTCCCTGGGCGTGGTGCCCTACTTTCTTTATGCCACTTATCCCCAGCAGAATGTCAGCAACATCCTCTGGCATGTGCTGCCCAAGCTTCCCTCGGTCATCACCAATCACGGCGATCTCTCCGGCAGCCTTTCTTTTGTCACCAACAATGCGGCAATCCTTTGGCAGGGCATGCCGTTCATGGCCCCGGCTTTGAAGCCCTTGTGGGATGGGACCCGTGAGTATCTTCTCGCCGCAATGGCGCCTCCTCCTGGCAGCAAGTTGCGCCCACCCACGGAGCTCTTCAGCTTCATGTCCAAGAGCAACCTGGCTTTCTACGAGTGGGAAATCACCGAAGAACGGGTATCGGCCTGGCGGACCATCTATCAGGCGACCTTGCTGGGTTTCCTTCGAAATTCTCCGAAGACCAACGCCGCTTCGTTCAAGTGGATGGAAGCGTTGGGCCGGGGGCGACGATTGGGCAACACCGCCACGGAGGTTACCGTCACAGGTCCCAACGAGCTCACCGTAACTCGAACCGGCCATGCGGGCCTCACCGGGTTTGAGATTGTCAGCATGCTCAGGTGGTTCGATTCGTCCAACTTCCCGTTTACGTTCGAACCCACGCCGAAGATGGATTTCAAGCAACTGGCCATCGATGCCCGAGCACGCCGAATGTCCAACAATCCTACGCCCCCCGCGCCGAGGATCCCCGTCCCGCCCACTCCGCCTTCCAGGCAACTCCCCACCGGCGGCACTCCCTCTCCGGCGGCTACACCTGCGACGGAAGAAGCTCCAAAGGTTCCCTAGCCCGCCCATGAGCCTCACCTTGGGAGTGAACATCGACCATGTGGCCACGCTGCGCGAGGCGCGCTACAAGGGATCGGCTCATGGAGAACCTTGTCCCGTATCTGCCGCGTTACAATGCGAGGCAGCCGGGGCTCATGGGATCACCGCTCATCTGCGGGAGGACCGACGTCACATTCAGGACCGGGACATCGCCAGGCTGCGTGAATCGATTGCCACCCGGTTGAACCTGGAGATGGCTGACACCCCGGAGATGCTCGGGATCGCGCTTCGCACCAAGCCTTTCGCTGTGTGCCTTGTTCCTGAGAAACGACAAGAAATCACCACCGAAGGCGGGTTGGATGTTGTGGCGGGGTTCAAGTCGATCCGGGAAACATGCTTCAAGCTACAGGGAGCGGGGATTCATGTGAGTCTTTTCATCGCTCCGGACCCTGCCCAGGTCGAAGCCTCGGCCCGGTGTGGTGCTCATTACATCGAGTTGCACACGGGTCGTTACGCTGAGGTGTTCAGCGATGCTGTCGCACGGCAGGCGGAACTGGGCCGGCTTGTGGCAGCTGCAGTTCAAGCACACGGATCAGGCGTCCGGGTGAACGCCGGTCACGGT
>VHDG01000241.1 GCA_016871475.1 Verrucomicrobiota bacterium | reverse complement strand
GCTCAAAGCTGGCGCTAGGATAGCCCCCCACGGGTGCCCAGGACACCTGAATGCCCCCAAAGCCAAAGGGGACAGCCATGGGTGAATCGGGGGAGGGAAGCGTGCCAGCGAGGCTGTACCGCTTCGCATGAAGATCGAAGCCCTGGGTTCCGACAAAACTGGACCAGACAACGGCCAAACGATTCTGATTATCACTGGCGACTACCGGATGGATCTGGCGCCCCAAGATCCAGTCGTTCACACGAAACTCGTCACCTACTTTGGCCCCGTTCCTGAAAAGCTGTGCATAAACACCCTCCCGATTTCCGTCCTGATAAGTGGAGGTCCAAGCCACGAGTTGACGATCCCCTAGCACTGCGACGGACGGCAGGATTTGATCGCCCGGGAGAAATGAATTGGCGAGTTGCTTCGAACCCACGGCGGCGCCGCTGGAGGAGTGCCAACTGACACGCACGTCCCAGCTGTTCGATCGAATGAGTGAACGTTCAGTCCACGACGCGAGGAATCCCCCACCCTGAAGGCCGGCTATGGATGGGTTGGCACATATCTGATTGCTCTCATTGAGTCGAAACTCTAATGAGGCAGGCTCTCCGCTAGATTCAAAAATTCGAGCGTAAACATCCACGCTGGGCTTGGTCCCTGCCTCACTCCCGACGAGGCGCTGCTGCTCGCTGATCCAGGCGATCACAAATCGGCCATCCGAGAGCGCTGAAACGCTGGGATTGCGCTGGTTAAACCTAAAAAACTGGTTGGCTTGAAATACAAATCCCTCCGGGCTGATTCCGCCTGAACCAATGACCTGCCCAAACACGCCCTGCAGATCCCCGTCTGGACCGAAAGTTGACCAGGTTACAGCGGCCTTGCCGCCAGGTAGCGCAGCGATATCCGGGTCGATCGAAGCCCCAGCGGCTGGGTCGCTGATGTCGAACTCTTGTCCGGCGAATGCACCGTTAGCCAGGAGGATCCTTCCAACAATTTTCTGGGCACCCTCCGTTCCGGTTTGCCAGACGAACAAGGTGGATTTGTCAGTCAGTACGGCAACCTTCGGTTTTTCCTGATCACCACCGCGACTGGAGTTAACCCTGAAACTGGGGGAGGTACCAGAATTGAACGTCCCACCCAACTGGCGCGCCCCGATTCCACTTCCTTCACCGTCGGACCTGCTGTCCTGCCAGACCACGAACCCATAGCCATCGCGCAACGCGAGAGCAGCATGCATCTGGTCACCAGCTATCGGGCCTATAATCTGATATTCCGCTCCTTCTGGTCCGAAGACCTGCCCCCCGGCGGGGAGGCTCATCAGGCAGGCGATGGCTGCCAAGGCCGAGGCAAACGGAGGCTTTACGTTGTGCGATGCGCTCATAGGGACAGATTCTGCTCTACCAGACTAGGTGTTTTGACTACTTGGTCGAGTTTGCCCCTCCACTGACGGCTGGAGCCCCTGCAGCAGGAGCCTGGGCCGGAATGCTACTCTTTGCGAAAGGCATTTCTTCGTCCGTGTGGACCCGATTCCCGGCTGGATCGATAATCGTGGGAGTGACGAAAATCATCAGGTTCTTCTTTTCAGACGTGTAGCTCTCGCTGCGGAACAAGCGGCCGAAGACAGGCAAATCCCCCAGGAACGGCACTTTGTCTTTGACCTTATCTTCACGTTCGGAAATCAAACCGCCTAAGACGACCGTCTGGCCATCCCACACAATGGCTGTGGTAACGACCTGGCGAAGGCGGAAGCTCGGCAGTGGAACATTCTGACGAATCGTCGGTGAAGCTGCGCCACCCACCGAGACAGCTTGGGCCTGAAACAGCTGAGCGCTCTCAAGATCATATCCCAAGAACTCCTTCAGAGTAGGGATGATAGTCATCTGAATCGTATAACCATCGGCCGATACGTAAGGCACGAGGTCAAGAACAGGACCGAGCTCGAAGGGAGATGTCACGACCTGAATAGTTGATCCCACAGCCCCAGCCCCACCGCCGACGCCTCCACCGCCTCCTCCACCGCCGCCCGCGCCGGTCTGTTGCAGATCGAGCGCCGTCACAATCGTGTTCACATCAACCACTTTGATCTGGGTTTGGCGTGCGCTTACGGTCACAACCTCCGGGGCATTGAGAATGTTGACTCCTCCGCGCTGCTCCAAAGCGCGAATCACGACCCGAAACTGCGGATCCGTCAGAATACCGGTCATCGTCCCCAGTGCAGGCGTTGTGATATTGGGTCGGAGGCCAGAACTGAGCAAGCCGTCTGTCCGGCTCGGAGGGAGCCGATTAAAGCCAAGAGTGTCCGGGTAAGGAAACACTCCCAGGGGATTGCCAGGGGCATTCACACCAGGGTTGCCATCGTAAGAGGGCGCCGTTCCCGCCTGTCCTCCAATCTTCCCACCCAACCCGAGGGTGTTGCCCAGGAACCAGTCGAATCCAAGAGCCTTGCTCTGGTTGAGGTTAAGTTCGGCAAAACGGGCTTTGATCGAGAGTTGCGGTGGCGGGACGTTCAAGACTTGAATGGCCTGCTCGATAATATCGAGATCGCCGATGGCAGCACGGACCAACAGCAGGCCGGTGCGGTCGTTATAGAAGACCTGCTTGGGTGGATCCAGATTCACACCCGCTGCAAGGAAGAAGTTCCTGACGGTCTCCTGGACAACATGCGTGTAGGACGGGCGAGTGAGGAATGTGACCCCTCCGCCAGCTCCAATCTCGCCACGGAACGAAGTCGGGTCGCTCGGAATACCTCCGGCAGCGCCACCCCCTCCCCCTCCTCCCTGGGTAAGCGCTGCAACTCTCACAGTTGCGAACGTTGCACCCAACTGGTCAGCAGCCTGGCCATTCTGGCCACCCTGCCCACCACCCTGGCCACCTCGACCGCCCTGAGCGCCACCACCACCACTGCTCCCACCGACCGTACCACCTTGCACCTCGCTCGCGAACGAGGCAGATGCGACGGACTCAAGACCTTGCCGGAAAGTGTTGGGATCAACCTTGAAAACCCGAGTGTGGAGCATCTCAGACTCACGCGAGCGGAAGGAGAAGATGATCGCGTAGTCCTCGACCGAGTAACGAATCGGGCGGTCGGCAGTCTTCACAATGGCTTCCAACAACTCGGCAAGTGAGACATTCCGGATGGGATTGGGCATCACGATGTTCACTTCGCCCACGTTCACAGCGCCTTCCACAGGAGCAGCCGCCTGCGGAATGGGCTGACCCGTGTTGGGGTCGATCACGGGGGGCGGCGGAGCCGTTTGCTCTGCTGCCGGCGACACAAGGAAGTTGATGCCTACACGGTCCGGGTCCCGCTTTTGTGCCTCTGTTGAAAGGTCCTTGACCACGTCGGCAAGCGTCTTGTTATCGAACTTGATCTCGCTGACGGTGATACGGCCCAGCTTTGAGAAAAGGTTCTGTCGCGCCTTGCTGGTGTTGACGCTGTTCGTCCGGGCATAGCCGTTCGGCTGGGGAAGATTTGCGCGCGTGTTGGGATCCATCCAGGACTGGGTAACCTTCGCAAAGGTATCCCGAGCCCAGCCCTCCCGCTTCAGAAGCTCCTGGTTGTTTTTGTGCTCCTGAATGAAGTTCATGTAGTAATAGGCCTGCTGATTGGATGGGTCAGCCGCGATCACTTCCTTGAGCTTGGCTTCAGCCTCCTGAATCCTTCCGGCCTCGAGGAGCACTTTGGCATCCTGGACCTTGGTGCCGAGCTTCACTCGTTCCGCTGTTGACTCAGGGATGACTGCGAGGGCCTCGGGGCTTGGCATCTTCCCGGCAAGCTGCGCTTTGATCTGCTCCAGGTTCTTCTTGTATTGCTGAGCTGCCGCGTTAGCAGGGTCCACAACCAGCACGCGGTCCACCTGACGCTCCGCCTCCAGCATATCGCCAGCTCGTTGTGCCTGCTGGGCGACCTGAAGACGACTGGCGGCCATTCCCGCCTTCACGGCGGCAACCTCGGCCTCCACAGTTGGACCCGTGTTCCGCAACTGTTGCAGGCACTCCTCGTAGAGCCGGGCTGCCTCGGCGCTCCTGCCAGCCTTCTCAGCTTCCTGGGCCTTCTCCAGTTTGGTTCGCAACTCTATCTTCGCAGCTTGACGCCGCATGCCTTCCGCAGCGGCATCGTCAACAGCCGTCTGGGCGTGCAGTGAGGTGGATATAAACAAGCAGGCACCCGTCAGGCCGGCCAAGGTTCGAAACATGTTCAACATGCGCTTTCCCGTCTTAGGTATTAAAGAGAAAAGCACCCCCTGCTCAAGGAGTGCGCTTCAGTCTAGTTTTCTTGTCGTTTAGGCGGTTTGAAACTACCACCTCGTTTTCTGTGATTTCAACGATTTTGTATTCTTCACCCGCAAAGCCAATCATCGCGTCACGCTTTTGATTTCGAAAATGCCTGTTCTCGGGCGCGTAACTCATGTCCGCCACATAAGCCTCAGCCTTGATGGAAGGCCGGTCCTTCGTGATCACCAGCTGCTCCTTGCTGTCAGCAATTTCAAAAACCAAGGCGTCTGGCGCCTCTGCTGAACCTTTCACTTCCTTCAAAATAAGCTGGTTGGGCATGCGAGGCGTGCCACCGGGGATCCTGACCTTGTTGTCCTGATTCGTGTTGACCGTGACCACCCTCGGGCGGGCGTCAGCCACGCGCGCAGCAGCCTCGAACGTCAGCTCCAGCGAGTATCCCTCGGGAACCACGTCGAGAAACTTCACAACCCGATTGAGGGGACGGATGTTCTCGATCTTGATCGCTTCCGGCCCGATGGACTTCCCTGTGCGATCCGCGATGATCCTGCCTTCAGGAGAACGAATCCATTTTACAGGGTTGAAGAGTTTGTGCGGCAGGCCGAAATCGACTGGCCCAGGATTGACCGACGCTTCCAACGCGCTGGTGTAACGCTGCATGTCCAAGGACGGTGGGGGCTTCGGACGAGCCCTCTCGTAGTTCATCGTTATGTCAGTCGCCTTTTGCTGCTCCTCCAAACTAAGGAAGTAGAGCACCACCACTGCCACGGCCAATCCAAGGACCGTGAAGATGAGAAGCAGCTTCGCGTAGTCGCTTTTGACCCGTTCGCCAAGTTGTTTCAACTTTTCCATTTGCAGTCGTTATTGGGCAGGTTCGGCAGGCGCAGGCAGAGGCGGCTTGATGACTTCGATCAAGGCAGATACCCGGAAGGCTTTTTCGTCAGCGAGAGTCTCCAGGCGTCGCACGGGTGCGGCGACAACAGGGCCAGGACGTGTCCCCGGGAGTGGTGTACGAACGAACGGGGGCTGCGCGACAGGTGAAGCGGGAAGAAGCGGGTTCAAAGGGGCAACACCGGCACGTTGGGCCGAGGCCGGAGCAGCGGTCAGGATTCGGACAGCCAGCACCTCTTTCGACTTTTGAACGTTATCAATGAAAGCAGCGAGTGATTCACTAAAGCCATGGAAGGTCACCGAATAGAAACTGCTGATCTCCCCGGTTAACTCATTCGTTCGGCGAACAAGATTGTGATAGTCCGCCGTGGACACGGTCCCCGCATCGTCCTTGGAAACCGCCTCGCGACGAATGCTATCCAGCGAGGAGATTTCAGACCTGAGGAGGACTCCAACCACCACCTTGATCTCTGCGAGCTGTTCAGCCAGCAAGGGCACACTCCCCTCAACGAAGCTGACCAGAGGCTTGATGCTGGAGAATGAAAAGTCCCGTTGAACCACGGCAACCCGAGCGCGATCAGCGTCCCGGCCCAGCTCAGCGATCGTGTTATCGAGCAAGGTCTTGAACGCCGCAGGGTTGATGGCCGGGTCGAATGTAATGCGCGACTGCGCTGCAAGCGCATTGGTGAGAAACTGACGCACCTCCAGCTCCTGACTCCGAAGGACTGTGATATTCGTCGGCGACGGGAAGGTTCCTGGTGAGTTATAGATCTTCTTCAGGTCGGCATCAGCCTGTTCGATCTGTGTCTGCAACTCAGAGTTCTGACTCCAGGCCGTGTAGGCATAGAAGCAGCCATAGCCGAACAGACCCACGGCCACCAGCAGGGCGATTGCGAAAATCAAATTGCGCTTGATCCAAAGCATAGAGCCTAGATGTCGATGGGACGTGCGAGAAGCAAGGTGAGCTCAAAGGTAAAGAAGAACGGAGCATTGGTGCCGTTCTCTTCATCGGCCAGCTTGCCCGATAGCGCTGTGTTAGTGGTGAAGTAGTTGGTGTTGCTCGCCAGACGCTGCGCCAGAGCCGCAGCAATTTCGAAATTTGCTGAGGGCTTGAGCTGATTCAGGCTCACCCCTCTTCCACTTAGGAGAATGGAGGACACACGGGCCACCGTGCCTTGGGGAGGAGGATCACCCGGGGGAGCTGCATTGGGATCAACCGGCTCAGCAGAGAGTGTCGACAGCCCCTCAAGCG
>VHDG01000240.1 GCA_016871475.1 Verrucomicrobiota bacterium | reverse complement strand
TGTTGATCGCCGTCAAACATGTTCGAGCAGCAAAGCAGCAGCGAGTTGTCCAGCAAGGTCGTTCCGCCCTCATCAATCGCTTCGAGTCGGCTGCAAAGGTAGGCCAACTGCTGCACGTGAAATTGGTTGGTCTTCATGTGCATGATTTCCACCTCGGGCTTGTTCCCATTGTGGGTCAGATCCACGTGCAAGCCGCCGCGCACGCCCTCGAGGAATTCGAAGGTCATGGCGGATAGATCGTTGTTCAGCAGACACGTGGCGACTCGGGTCTTGTCCATCTGAAAGGCCAGAACGATCAGATCCATCATCAATCGCATGTGGGTCGGCACGTCTTGCGGCAAGGCCTCGTCCGGGCGCTGCATGGCGACTTCGCGGAGGCTCGGCTGCCACCCCTCGATCCGCCGCTCCCGGCCAGCCAGTTCGATGCGCTTCTCGATATCCCGAATCGATTCCAGGTAATCATCCAGCTTCGACCGATCCGCAGAGTGGATCTCCCGTCGCACCGACCGGGCGTCGGCGGCCACCTCATCGAGGATGCTTCGATCCAGCCGCCGGCCCGATCGATCTCCGACGAGCAGATCAAACACGCGTGCCGGGTAGATCTCTTTGGTGGCCGGCCGAGTGTCGGACTTCCATGAGATGCACGATCCGTAGAGCATGGTCAGGCCGTCTTCGAGTCGGAGTTCGGTTGGTTCGATCCCCAGAACCAGGCTGGGGATCGGGACGTTGCCCGCAAGATGCTGGGCGAGCCGTTGATCCATGGTTTGACCCACGCGAATGTCCTGTTGCGCGGTACTAACCCAGGCGCCTGACAAGAGATTGGGAAAGCGCCCCAAATGGACACTCGTGTGCTCAAGTGCTCGTTCATTGAACAAACCTCCCAGGTAGATCATGTCCTTCCGGTAAGGTTCCATTGGGCGAAGCGCCTCTCCCAACTGCATTTCCGCGCCCTCGCCCTTGGCCCACCAATGCTTCGGCTCCACTCCGTCCGCGAAGCAGAGACATGCGAATCGCACGGGCGGTTGCGTTGGCACTTGGGAGGCGAGTTTCTTGCCGGTCTCAGCCGCCCGCATCGGAATCGATTCAAGCCATGGTAGCGCGAGGGTTGCGCCGGCGGCACTTCGCAGGAACCGGCGACGACTCACTGAGGATGCAGATTGGGGTGGCATGGCGTGATCGCGTTTCTTCTTATGGTCTGATTCTGTTGGGATCCGCTATGGGAGCGACGCGTTGATATCGGAATTGGGGGCTGCTGACAAGACGCAAGGCCAGTTGGGCGAATCCACCCCCTGACGCGCAATCCTCGACGAGTGCATCGATCAATGGACGATCGGAAAGCAGTTCGTTCCGTCCCAAGGCGTAGCCGAGCAACTTGGCGCTCAGTGTCCGGTGAAACAATGGCCGCTGCTGGCGCAAATAGTCCTCCAAACCCGAGAGCCCCCGGATCGTCGTGCCGTCCTGCAATGTTCCAGATGCTTCAATTTCGTGCCCATCGCGGTAGGCGTCGCGCCAGCGTCCGATCGGGTCAAAATGTTCGAGTGCAAAGCCCAACGGATCGAAACGCGAATGACAGTGAGCGCACGACGCTTGACGACTGTGCCGTGCCAGCCGCTCGCGCACAGAAAGTCCGTCGGCGGCGACGTCATCGTCCGCGATGGAACCGGCATTGGCCGGAGGTGGCGGCGGTGGTGTGCCCAGAATCTGGCGCAGCACCCAATCACCCCGCTTCACAGGACTCGTCCGGAGTGGAGGTGAAGTGACCGTGAGGATCGCCCCCAGCCCCAACAATCCGCCTCGAGTGGGGGCATCTTCTCTCCGGACACGAACAATCTCGGAGCCGAGCGGGTTGGGAGTTCTCAGTGCGTAGTGCCTGGCGAGTTCATCGTTCAGGAAGACATCCTGGGTGAACAGGATATCGTCCACCGGTCCATTTCCCTCGATGATATGCCCAAAAAATGCCACCGCTTCATCGTAGAGCGAGCGGCGCAGGGCATCGGTGAACTCAGGAAAACGGGTCCGATCAACGCCGTCATGCCGTTCGAAACCATAGAATCCGAACCACTGGCCGAAGAATTCGGTCGCCAGGCGCCGTGCTTTGGGATCCCGCAACATACGCTGCGCTTGCCCCACCAATCCGGCCACCTCACGCAATTCGCCAGCCCGGGCTGCACGACGCAGTTCGTCGTCAGGAATCGATGCCCAGAGAAAAAAGCTCAGACGACTGCTCAGCGCCTCGTCCGTTAAAGCAATCCTCTCAGGCCCGGCCTCGTCGCTCCGTGACGGCGGCTCCAATCGATAGAGAAACGCCGGCGCCGTAAGAACTCGGGCGATCAGCGCGCGCACCGCCGCCACGTGGTTCAGCGCATTCCCGGACGGTGACCGCAAGTCGGTATAGAACCGGCGCAGTCGGGCCGATTCCTCAGCCTCGATCGGCCGGCGCCAGGCGCGTTGGGCCAGTGCCAGGACATCCTCGATGTGGCGCGGTTCCGCGGCACGATGCGCTTCCATGACCGCTTTGCGGTCCGCGACGAGTGCAGCGACGTTGGATCGCACGGACTCGGGAAACTGCGCAATCTGCTCCGGCGTTAGCTCGGAGGTTGTTCCAACGTCGTTTGATCCGCCAACCTTGCCCTTCAAAAACCGGAGTTTCAGATCGTGATAATCGAATGCACCCAGCAGATCGGCCCACGCCACATCCAGATCGTGCCGCTCCTGAGCGTCGAGAATTAGCTCGGCCAAGAAGCGATCGTCCCGGTGGTACTTTACTTTGTAGTGAAAATAATTTCGGTCGGGCGATTCGTACTTGTTGTCGTAGGGCGCCGGAATCGGATCGCGGTCGGAAGGCGCCGGTTCGCGATGCGACACCTGCGGCAGGGCAGCGGCGAACGCCACGAGTTGACCTGCGATTGTGTCGAGCAATGGGCTCTTGTCTGGTGCGAGAAGCGCCAGGCGCGTGATGGGCCTCGTGGCGTTGTCGATGGTTGCACGGCATCGAATAATCCGATCCTCGCTCTGTCGCGAATCCAGCTCCAGGTTGAGTTGCACGGACAGGTTCGTCGCTCCTGGAGGAACTTTGAACCTCAGCACGATCGGGTCCGTCCCGTGGATCACCAAACTCGTTGGGGGAACGGTCTCGCCCTGAGGGTGACGCCCGAAGGCAAATTGGTTCGTCGTCTCGGGTGTCAAAAGGCCGAGAAGTTCCCGAATGATGACGAACGTCTGGCCGTGGGAATCTCCAAGGACGGAATCGAGCTGAAGACGGACCATGGCGGGCGCGTTCGACGAACTCAGCGTCCACTGCAGGCGCACCGAGGCGCGATTCGTGATGCGGATGAAGTCTGCGGTCATGACCGGAGCTTCCTCGTTGATTCCAATGTGCCTGGCCAGAGCGGTCTGCCAGGCATCGAGTTCCTCGGAGATCTGCCGGCAGCCTGACCGCACCTGGTCATCCCCTTGGAATTCAGCCGAACCCGGAGCTGGGAGAGCCCGCCAGGCGTCGATGAATCGAGTCATCGGGAACGGCGGGTTGGGTTGATTGAACACTTTCCAGATATGTTCCACAAACGGGCCTGGCACATGAAGGTCCCGAGCAAGACGCCCCAAGTCGGCTTCTCCAATCCCCAGGGCCGTCCGATGCAAGTATCGCCACGCGGCATAGAAAGCGTTCTGGTAATGAGCGAGCCCGTATGGTTCCGCGCCTTCGCCTGCAGTCGTGCGAAATCCGTTGCTCCGATAAATTCTCTGAATGCGGTCCATCGCCGAGAGCTCCAAACCAGTCAAACCGCGATCGGTATAGAACCGGATTGGACCGCTTCCGATCACCGCATGGTCGGCAACCGTCTTGGCCGCCTCCAGATACCGTTCGAGTCCCGAGTCCTCCATGAATTGCACATCACCAACGTTTGAGAACCCTTCCCCACCGACGGCATCATTTACGAAAGTTCTGCCCAGCGACAACGAAAGCCCGGTGAGATCCTCGATGGCGAAATCGTACTCCGCGCTGGTCAGCCGCCGGAGCGCGACAGGGCCAGGGTCGCCGGCATGTTTCGCGAGGTGGGCATCCAGGGTCGTGCGAACGGCATCGACGATCTGGGCCCGCTCGCTCGATGACAAAGGTTCGCGTTTTGCAGGCGGCATTTTCCCCTCCTGGACCATGCGCGCAGCCCGATTCCAGATCATGAAGTCGCGCGCCACATCGGATGCCGCGGTCGTCCGCTCGAGGTTAACCCCACCCTCGCTCACCGTGGCGTCATGGCACTCGAAGCAGTTCTTCTGAAGCAGGGGCGCAAGTTGGGGCAGGGAGCCTGACTCGGCTGCAAGGCCGTTGGGCAGGATCTGAAGAAACGCCGCGGCAATCCATGGCAACACGAGCCTGAGCTGGCGTGGGTTTGAGGAATGGAAGTCACTCGACGTGTCCGGGCCCGTCGATCGCTTTGCGGTTCCGACAACGCCATCGGGCCACCGCTCGAGGCGTTGAGTCAGGGCTGCCAAGAACTTGTTTTCGAATCTCCGCAAGAACCAGATTCTTTGGAGGCAGGGCATGGGAACCGGATCGAAACGCTGTGGCACCATCGGAGAAATGGACGATGAGGTCCTACTAATCTGGCAGTCTTGCGCCGGGTGGATGGTTTCGGGGAACGGGGTTGGGCCGTGAACCTTGCCTGGCAATGGTGATTCGCGACATGCCCGGGCTGCAGGCCGCATCGGCAGCAAGAAGAGCGCTGGCGGGTCTGCCCGCTGGTCTGGGCCACGCGTTGGGGTTAATAGCGTGGAAAAAAAGCTGGAGACTCATAGGAATCTGCTTTGACGCGTGGTGGGAACGTGGTCGAACGGAGGGGGTTGTTCAAGGTGAAACCGATGGCTTATGGGGCAGGGGATGCGCGTCGGAAGAAGGACTTCGGGGTAGCCGACCCTGGGAGTGCCGGCATCCTGCCGGCACCCGTGCAGTGACCTATGCGACTATTGCTCTGAAAACAGCGATGGACCACGGACCACACTGACCACACGGAAAAAGAGGAAACAACCAGACCGGTCTTATTTCCGTGTGGTCAATGTTTTCCGTGGTTGTCACTCTTCTACGGATCTTCTGTGTCGGGACGAAATCCGGGCCAACAAGGACGAGCAGCCGATTACGATTACGATTACGATTACGATCACGAAGGGAGGTCGCACCGGGAGGATGTGAGATGCGCTCCACACCCGGTTCAGAGGAGCTTTCTTGTTGCCCTAAATTCTCCGGACCGGCATGATCGCATCGTTTTGAAAAAGCAATTTCCTATGAGTAAAGAATTGCTTGGACCGCACTTGGCCGCTTTCGGTTCCGCAGCAACAGAGCGAGATTCTTTGGCGCTCATCAACGGTTTTATGAGTCCAGCCTTCGCTCTTTTTTCCCAGCTCGCGACCCGCCTCTTCAGATCCCTTCGAATGCCCGTCGTGCTGGCGGTCATCTTTCAGCTCTGCCCCGATGCTCTGGCGCAACTCCGCATCACCGAGTTCCAGGCGGCGAATTCTGGCAGTTATCTCGACGCCGATGGCCAAGCCTCGGACTGGATCGAAATCTACAATCCCTCGTCATCGAACGTCAGCCTGGGGGGATGGCGCTTGACGGACGACGCCAGAGTGAGGGATCGATGGAGTTTCCCGAGCACGAACCTTAGTCCGAAAGCGTTCCTGGTAATCTTCGCTTCCGGCAAAAATCGACGCGTCCCGGGCGCAGAGCTCCACACAAACTTTCGCCTCTCTGCCGGAGGCGGCTACCTGGGACTCATCGAGCCAGACGGCGCAACCGTGGCGCATCACTTCGCGCCGGCGTACCCGCCACAGGAGGAGAACCGGTCCTACGGTTTGGCGATGACAAGGCGATCCTTTTCGTTAGTCACGCTCGATCATCCGGCGCGAACGTTTGTGCCGAAACAGCCCGAGGCCCTGTCTCCAGGGTGGCATGGGACGGACTTCAACGACCAGGATTGGCCAAGCGGTGTCAACGGCATTGGCTTCGATCGGTCGCCCACGAATTTCGTCAACCTGGGAGATTCGTTGCTGAATCGAACCAATGAAGACACGACTTCCGGTCAGCTTTACATCTACGGCAAACCCTTCTCGGCCTCCGGCTTCGTGACAACGTTCGAGTTCTTTGACAACGACCCGTCCCAAGACGGCCCCGGTGGCGGGAAACGCGCGCTCACGCCGCTGTTGTTTTCCATCAGCAATGACATCTATCGCATCAGCGCGATCGGACGACCCGTGATCACCACGGGAGGGGGCGCTCAAGTCATCCCCTTCCAACCCGTGTTCGGCCGAGCCACCGTCATCGCCAGCAATCACACCTTCGGCTTCTTCAGCGGAAGCCTGGATGTCCAGGCCAACGGCG
>VHDG01000239.1 GCA_016871475.1 Verrucomicrobiota bacterium | reverse complement strand
CTTCCGTCGCGTGCGGAATATCCCGGTGATGGGCGAGGCTGGGTCGGATTATTTCAGCCATGCCGAAGTGGTGTTTGAATCCTGCCGTGTGCCGCAATCGAACCGCCTCGGCGGCGAGGGGGATGGGTTCGTCATTGCGCAACAGCGTCTTGGGCCGGGACGCATCCACCATTGCATGCGCTGGATCGGCATCTGCGAGCGGGCGTTTGACTTGATGTGCCGGCGCGCCTGTGAACGCGAACTGTCGCCGGGACAGCCGCTGGGCGGACGACAGATCGTGCAGCAGTGGATTGCTGAAAGCCGTGCGGAGATCAACGCGGCCCGGTTGCTGGTGCTGGACGCGGCGGAGAAGATTGAGCGGGCTGGAGGCAAGGCCGCGCGCGAGGAGATCTCGATGATCAAGTTCCATGTCGCCAATGTGCTCGGCCGTGTGCTCGACCGGGCCATTCAAACCCACGGCGCGCTTGGCCTGACCGACGACCTCGTGCTCGCCTGGTGGTATCGCCATGAACGCGCCGCGCGCATCTATGACGGCCCCGATGAAGTGCATCAGGCTTCCGTGGCGCGTGCGATTCTGAAGCGGTACGGGATGAAGGAGCCGGGAGGGGAGCGATGAACCGCGAGTGGATTGACCAACCCCAGGCTCCCCGCAGCGGAGAGGAACTGGACGTCGCGAAGCTGGCGGCTTACCTGCGGGATCGGCTGGCGGAGCCGGTGGACTCCCTCGACGTGGTGCAGTTTCCGCGTGGCTATTCAAACTTGACCTACTTGCTGAAGTGGGGCGCTCGTGAGCTGGTGTTGCGTCGTCCTCCGTTTGGGGCGCGGATCAAGTCCGCCCATGACATGGGCCGGGAGTTTCGGATCTTGTCCGGTTTGCAGGGCATCTATGCCCGGGCCCCGAAGCCGCTCGTTTACTGCGAGGACGAATCGGTGCTCGGCGCTCCGTTCTACGTGATGGAACGGGTGACCGGTGTGATTCTGCGCGCTCAACCTCCGCCCGGCTTTGCGGCGGCCCCGGAGTTGATGCGTCGGCTGTCGGAGAGCTTCATCGACAACCTCGTGGCGATCCATGCCGTGGATTGCCACGCGGCGGGACTTGCGGACCTCGGCCGGCCCGAAGGCTACGTGGCAAGGCAAGTCGAGGGCTGGACGAAGCGTTACCGCAATGCCCGCACCGACGACATCGCGGCCATGGACGAACTCGCCACGTGGCTGGACGCGCACCGCCCGGGTGAGAGCGGAGCATGTCTGATCCATAACGATTACAAGTACGACAACCTCGTGCTCGACCCGGCTGACCTGCCACACATCCTCGCCACGCTCGACTGGGAGATGTCCACGTTGGGCGATCCGCTGATGGATTTGGGTTCAACCCTTGGTTACTGGGTGGATGCGGATGACCCGCCGGAGTGGCGGCAGCAGGCGTTCGGCGTGACCACGCTCCCGGGCAATCTGAGTCGGGAGCAGCTGGTGGAGCGCTACGCGGCGCAGAGCGGACGGAGCGTGGCCAACCCGGTGTTCTATTACGCCTATGGGCTGTTCAAGATCGCGGTCATCGTGCAGCAGATCTACGCGCGCTACCGGCAGGGGGTGACGAAGGACGAACGCTTTGCCCGGCTGATTCAGGTTGTCCATGGCGCGAGCCGCATGGCCGCTCGCGCCATCGAGCAGGAACGCATCAGCGGCCTCGCTGTCTGTTGATTCAATTCGGGATCGGCTGGCAGCCCGCGCCATCCGCGGTTTCTCAACAAGGATATTTTTCCATACGCGTGGTTTTGGACGGCTCAGAAGTCGTTGCCGCGGCGGATGGGTTCATGCACTGTCCCGCCGTGCGCAATATGCGAAGATTCGTCCGCGCCAACTCCGGACGCCTCACCAGTGTTCTCAAAATGAAGCCGTTGCTCGCGCGGCGCAATTTCGTGCGGATGCGGATGCCCTGGAGCCGCGCCGCATCCCAGGCGGCCGATGCCCTCCATGGTGGGGCGATCGCTGCCTTGGCGGACACTTGCGCGGCCATCGGCACGATCCGCCTCCTGCCCGAGGGCTACACCACGGTCACCTCGGAACTCAAAATCAATTTTATCGACAATATCCGGTCCGGTGCCGCTCTCGCGGAAGCCCGATTGTTGCACTGCGGACGCCTCACCATGGTTTGGGAGGCGAAGATCTACGAAGAACGAACACGACGGCTGCTGGCGGCTGCGAGCATGACTTTCGTGATGTTGGAGGAGAGGGCAAAGACGAACTCTCATTCTCGCTGAATTCATGGCGACCCTGCGCGGAAAAACGATCTTCATCACGGGCGCGAGCCGGGGCATCGGGCTCGCGATCGCCCTGCGCGCGGCCCGGGACGGCGCGAACATCGCGGTCGTGGCGAAGACGGCCGAGCCGCACCCGAAACTTCCCGGCACCGTCTTCTCGGCGTGCGACGAGATCGAGAGAGCAGGTGGCAAGGCGCTCGCATGCGTCACGGACATCCGATGCGAGGACCAGGTGGTGGCGGCGGTGGAAAGGACCGTGCAGACGTTCGGGGGCATCGACGTGCTTGTAAACAATGCGAGCGCCATCCAGTTGACGCCCACTCCGGAAACCCCGATGAAGCGCTTCGATCTGATGCACCAGGTCAACACGCGCGGGACGTTTTTGTGCTCGCAAGCCTGCCATCCGCATCTGGCCCGCGCAGCCAACCCGCACATATTGAACATCTCCCCGCCACTTTCGCTGGCCCCACGCTGGTTCGGCCCGCACGTCGCCTACAGCATCGCCAAGTATGGGATGAGCCTGTGCGTGCTTGGAATGGCCGAGGAATTCAAGGGCGGTGGCATCGCGGTGAATGCCCTTTGGCCGCGCACGATCATCGCCACGGCAGCCGTGCAGAACCTTCTCGGTGGGGATGCAGCCATCCGCCGCGCACGCCGGCCGGGAATCATGGGCGACGCGGCCCATGCCGTTCTCACCAAACCGAGCCGGGAGTTCACCGGGCGTTTCCTGATCGATGAGGACTTTCTCCGCACCGAAGGCGTGACCGATTTTTCGAGTTACCTGATAGTGGCTGGGGCTGAGCCGCTACCGGACTTTTTCCTCCCGGACTAGTCCATTTCGGCATTGGAATCCAAGAATCCGTGAGCAAGCCCGCGTCGCATTGCTAAAGGTGAGCCCAACCGGCACTGGTGTTCAGTAGTAGATTGGTAGACCCGAGGCTGCAGGGAGCCTGGAGACTGCGGACTGGAGGCTGTAGAAAAAGGATCCCCTACAGCCTGCAGTCTCAAGCCCGCAGCCTGCAGCTTCGAGCCTGCCGCCTATGGCCCGCGAGCGGTGCGACGCCTACTCTGCTGCAGCGACGCCCTTCTGGTAGACCTCGTAAATGTAGATCGGGATGCCGAGGTCGCCGAGGTGCTTTTCCACCAGCGGATGGACCTGCTCCCAGGAAAGCCCCCCCCACACCGGTGGCGATCCTGGGCAGGGCCACGCTGGTGAGGCGCTCCTTTTCGACGGTGTGGCGGAGTTCCCGGAGGGCGTGGTTCACATGGTCCAGTCCCGCCTTTCCCGGATGCCCCTGATGGTGATGGCCCGAGGGGGCGTCCTGGCTGAATAGGGCCACAATGCGCTTGCCGCCCGTGCCGCCCCACGTCCAGGCGGTGCCCGGCTTCGGGTTGTGGGTCTGGCAGAAATGGCGGAAGTCCTTGTACATGGCTGGACATTGCTCCTTAAGGCTTTGGGCAAGGCCGCTGGTGAAGTGGTCATGCGGGGCCACGCCATGAGCGATGGTCTGGGCCTGGGTGAGGAGAATGTCGCCTTTGACAGATTTGATCATATGACCGAAGCCTCGGCCCGGAGAGGTCCTCTCGCTCACCACAGCTTGGCGGTCTCCAGCCTGTTCTTGCTCATTGTGTGGCAAGAAAGGGTGGATTCCAGCCAAAGCCCGGTTGGGCGACCGGGGCGATCCGGATCAGTCTGAACCCATGAAGAGAACAGGTTCTGTGAGTGAGATCGTCGAAAGCCGGGAGGTGGGAGGATCCACCCTTCAGCTGCATGCCAGCGCCGAGGCTGATTATGTGGAGTCGCGCGGGGGCATCGAGGTGACGCTCACGGCGAAGTGGCTTCGGGTCAATCAACGGGGCAGGGACCAGGAGCTGAAAGCGTCGTGGCTTCCGGCGGGGGAGAAGGTCTTTGAAACCGTGGACCGGCACGAGGCGGGGGATGCCCTGCATGCCATTTTCAAATCGTGGCTACGCCGGGTGCGTGAAGCCATCCCCTCCACGCTGGATGGCCGCGACTTGCCCCGGTCCTGATTTTTGATTTGAAATTCGATCTGCTTTTTGGTACTTTCCTCGCGGCTTTTGAGCGGAGCCAAGCCGCCCAATGTTCCAACACAGAAGCTCCAATAACCCATGAAGCATTACCCTCAGTCCTCTCCGGAGGTTCCTCGTCCATTTTCCTTTTTAAAATGGATGACGGCCTTGCTCGTCCTTTGCCTGATGTTCGTTTTCTCAGCTCGACGAGGTAATCCACCTACACAATCCACGGCAACCCATCCTCCAGGGGATTCAAACAAACCAGCCGAAGCTGCATCGACTCCTTCGCAGCCACCATCACTACCCCCTGCATCAGTCGCTTCCGCACCTGCACCTGAAGCGATCGAATCGGTCCCGGAAAGGAAGCGGTCCAGCGTTCCACCCAGTCAGGACGTGCTTTGGCAAAAGATCGCTCCCGAGGCGCCACTGGCGGATTTTCAGCGTTGGGCTGAGCGGTATCGAACCTTGAACGAGACCGAGAGAAAAGCGGCTGAAGCTGAGGGTGTCACCCTCGCCACGGCTCGACGGGACGCGATGAAGACCCTGATACGGCGTGATCCGGAGAGAGCTCTCGATCGGGCCATCTCTGAAACTGCCCGCGGGGAGCTGCCTGCCTCCGTTACCGAGCTCTTGGAGACCAGGGTGGATGGGAAGGGGACCCTGCATGCCACCGCAACGGGCGCTCCTGTTTCCGAACGTCCGGCCGGAAGTCCAGTTGTGTTTCATACCGCGGTATTCGACGACGGTCGTGAGTTGAATGCCTATGTTTATGGCCGCCGTGCTTTCCAGCCGAGTCGCAAGGACATTCCCATGCATGGAATCGCGATCGGGAATTCGATGGCATTGAGCGAGTGGCCTGGTCGGCTTCTTGAGCCAGCTGAAATGGACCAGGCGAAGGCAACTCTTGCGGCGGATCCGGTCTGCTCCACATCAAGCCTTCCGACTGCGAGTCTGGGAGATGAAACTGCCGTCCAGACGGGCAAGACCGTCAGCTTTTACTGTGGAAAGGAACATGCAGCCGACCGGCTGAACAGCCTGGCATCCAGTGAGAATCAGCTGCCTCCGGGTCTCGGATTTCGTTCTCAGCCGCCCGTCACAGCGGCCAGTGGGGCAACTGGACAGACGGTGCCGAGTTTTGCTTCCAGCGGAGATGGTGACTGGACCACGGGGAACAAGAACATTGGCATCGTCCGGGTGACCTTCAATGGAACGTCCTACCAGAGCTTCAGCGTCGGCCAGTGTACTGACATCATCTCAGGCATTGATCAGGCGTATAACGACTGGTCGTACGGCCGGCTGAACATTCGCGGGATTGGATCTTCCGGATCATTCGTCACGACAGTCTTGGATCTTCCCCACTCCGCCAGTTACTACGATGCGAACAAGGATGATGGTCAGGATGACGATTCGGTCAGCACCATCTGGGAGATCGCGAGGTCATGGGCTCTCGCCAACGGGCGGGCACCGTGGACATATGACTACCTGATCGTCCTTTCCGGCGATGCGCCGATTCGTGACGACCAGGGGGATGTCGTTTGGTGGGGAGGACTGGGGCGGGTCGGGGAAGGTCTTAGCTTCTTGCGAAGCACAACCGTGGATTCCGCAATTCGTGTTGGTTTGCACGAGGTCGGTCACAACCTGGGCCTCGCACATTCATCCAACCTTTACACCACCCCCCAGCTCATCAATACCTTCATAGGAATTCCCATCTACGAATATTTTTCTGAATACGGGGATCGCTACTGCCGCATGGGGCGGGGAGCCGAGGATTTTAACGCCCGTTACAAGCACTGGCTGCGCTGGTTGGACGATAGCAACTTCCCCCTCGCCATCAGCGACGGACGCTACACGATTCGAGAACATGACCTGGAGGAGAAGGGCGGGGTTCGGGGGCTTCAAGTTCCGTTCAATGCCGGCTTGGCTGTCCTTGGCCTGGATAGTTCATTGACTGTGGAGTACCGACTGACCGATCCAACCAATCCGCTGCTCGCGAAGGGGGCCCAAATCCACCTGATGGATGCATCCTCGCCAAAAGTTTATCTGCTGGATGGGACTCCGGAGACGCCAAATCACGAGCCTGATGG
>VHDG01000238.1 GCA_016871475.1 Verrucomicrobiota bacterium | reverse complement strand
TGCTCGAAGAGAACCCGCTCGTGGGCGGCGTGTTGATCCATGAGCACCATCCCCCGGTCAGACTCCATCACCACGTAGAGGCGTCCCACAACCCCGACAATCCGGAGCGGCACCCGCAACAACGGGACAGGCTTCATCTCCTGCAGGGGTGGGGTCGGAGCAAAGACAGGACGGACTTCCGGCCCGCCGGAGTGAAGGTTTTGTGCAGGAGGAACCGGGGTGAAAGGCGTGGGCGATGATGTCGCGGCGGAAGCTGGAGCAGCGACCGATCCAGTTCGAGTGGCGAAAGGGTTTTCCTGCCGACTCTGCGGGACGACGACTTGCGGGGTGGGGGCAGTCGTGGATAGGAGGGGATCCAGTGCGAGAGCCGGGAGTTCCATGGCTTGGGCAACAGGATGGACAACGGGATCGGTGTGGACCTCACCCGCCGCTGGAGCAGGCTGCGCAGGTGGAGGGTTTTCGCGCGGGGTTGCCTGGGAAGGAGAGAAACCGATGGCGGGGGTCATTCCGGGCGCCGAGCGATGGAAGCTGAGCAAAGCTTGCCTCACGGCCTCGGCGGTCAGACGACGGATGTCGCCCTCTGAATGAAACTTCACCTCCCGTTTGGTGGGGTGAATATTTACGTCCACCCGCGCAGGATCAATTTCCAGAAAGAGACAGCACACAGGATACCGCCCCTTCATGAGCGAGGTGTGGTAGCCCTCGATCAGGGCGTAGTGGATGCCCCGGTTTTCGACCGGGCGGCGGTTCACGAAAATAAAGTGCTGATCCCTTGAGGCCCTGGATACACCCGGCCTTCCGATGAAGCCCCAGATGCGGAGATTGCGCGTTCGCAGGTCCACAAAAGCATCGGGATCCTGAAGGGTGGAACGCATCGGCAGCTCCGGGAGCTCCGTCTGGAAGTCCACCTTGAGATGTCGGCCATCGTCGCTGAGCAGGCTTCGAAGTCGCTCGCTCAAAGCATCAAACGGCCGGCTGGCTCCTTCACCCTCGGGTTTGCCCGGTGGAAGTTGCCAGAGGGTCTTGCCGTCCCGGATCAGCGTGAACCCGACCGAAGGATGTGCCAGCGCCGCGAGTGAGAGTCCGTGCTGGATGTGTGCGAATTCTGTTTCATCTGATCGAAGAAACTTCTTTCGCGCAGGCACGTTGAAAAACAGCTGACGAACCTCAATGCAGGTTCCTGATGGGGCTCCGACCGACTTCACCTCCACGACCTTCCCACCCTGGACGATGACTTGAGTGGCTTCCGGGTTGGGGTCGCCCTGTTCCCGCGTGGTCAGGCTAAACCGGCTGACGCTGGCTATGCTTGGCAGCGCTTCACCTCGAAACCCCATGGTGCTGATCGAGCTCAGGTCCGATGCCAGCTGGATCTTCGACGTGGCATGCCTTTCGAGGCAAAGCAGGGCGTCGTCCCGACTCATCCCCGTTCCATCGTCGGTCACCCGAATCAAACTGCGTCCGCCCGCCTGAATCTCCACACAAATCCGCCGGGATTTGGCGTCGATGGCATTTTCAACCAGTTCCTTCACAACGCTGGAAGGCCTTTCCACCACCTCGCCTGCGGCGATCTGGTTTGCGACCTGTTCGGAGAGCAGACGGATACGGTTCATGGCAAGGAACGGGCGATTGATGATCGAGGGGCGGACCCTATCAACAGCCGGTGACCGGATCAACCTTTGCGGCGTGGATGTCTGGGGTCGATGCTCGACCCCAGGTCTCGAGTCCCGGGTTGGGCGGGCGTGGGTCAGTTGGATTTCTTTGAGCTTTCGTGGATCTTCCGGAGAAGGGAGTGGGCATCACGAAAGCGTGGGGCTTCCTCCAAGGCTTCCAGGACATGTTGCTTCGCGCCCGGATCGTTGGAGGCGAACAACAGTCGGCCAAGATCGTAGTGAGCTCCGGCCGGATCTGGTGGATCGAGCCTGAGCAGGATTCGCAGAGCATTGATGGCTTCCGAGGGCTTGCCTGCGGCCTCGGCGGCTTTCGCCCAGTGCGCATAGGCGCCGTGGGCGAGTGGATTGACGGCCAGGGCACGCTGGACGTTCTCCATCACAACGAGCCAGTCCTTATCGGCCGTCGCGAGCTCCATCAGGCGTGAGTAGGCGTCGAGGGCGTTCGAATCCACGGATGCGTATTTGTCCAGAAGCCGCCTCTCTTCCTTCGGCAGCTTGAGCTCCCGATAGACCTGGGCAAGCATCTCGTGGGCGTTGCCAGGATCCGTCTGGAGCGGGAACGACCTCACGAGCTCCTCAAGCGGTGCTCGAGCCTTTTCCCAGTCCCGCGCCTTCACGAAATGCCGGGCCTGATGCATGAGCGCATAGAAGTTCTTCGGATGTTTGAGCGCCCACTCGGCAGGTTCCTTGCCTCGTGGCGACAGATCCTCCCGCTCGGGTTTCTCCCATTCAAGGGCCGGAGCCAGTTCGCGTGCCATCTTCTTTGCGAAATCCTCGAACTCTGTCTCCAGCGTGTCGAGGGCCACGGTGTTTCTTGCGATCGCATCATTAACCGAAGCCCCGGCAGCCAGTTCCTTGAGAATCTTTTTCAGGCTCTCCAACCCCTGTCTTTCCGTCAGAAAGCGGACAGCCAGATAGGACTGATAATAGGCAAACATCATGTGCTCGCCGCTGGGCGGCGCCAGGAAGGCTCCGCTCAACTCGCTGATCTTGCTGAGTTCATCCCCGAGGATCATCTCCCGGTATCTGGGGGTCATCTGTTGTCCCCAGGCTGGATTCTCCTCCAGCTCTTCATACACCGAGATGCCTTCGCTCAGCCAACGAGGCATCTTGTTGCGCGTCATCTGCAGGGTGACCACGTGGGCAAACTCGTGCCACAGGACCGACTCCCAGCTGGCGGCCTTGCCGGACTGGGTGGCGGGGCTGTTGGCGGTGATCACTCTTCCGAAGCAAACTCCCAGATAGCCTGCTCCTCCCGGCGTGCCAAAGGTCCGGACCGCGAAGTCCTTCTGATCGTCGAAGATCTCGACGAGTGTGGGTTCCTGCAGCTTTACGCCGTACTTTTCCACGAGCTTGCTTCTGGCGCGGTTGAGCAGTGACAAGACGCGGTCGCCATAGATGACGGCCTCATTCGTGTTCATGCGCACCAGGAAGTGCGAGTTGGTCAGTGTGGCGAACTTGCCAAGAGAGTCTTTGAGCGAAGCCAGGTTGTAGGCAGCCACGTCATAGCCGTCCTCCTCGTGCGCCCGTTCCACCATCTCCCAACCTTCCGCATCCTGTCCCAGCCTCAGGAGGTCCTGGGCCAGCTGACTGCGGGCAGGCGCGAACTTGGGGTCGAACTTTAGCGCCTGCCGCTGTCGCTCGGCTCCCTCCGCGAACCGGTACTTCCGCGACAGCTTCGCTCCAATCAAATGATCCACCATGGGGTTGTCACGATAGAATTGAAGCGCCCTGGCGCGGTGTTTCTCCTCGCTGGATTGCTCGTTGCGAAGGTGCGCCAGAACCGCGCGCAACGCCCAGGCCTCGGGCTGGTTGGGGTTGGTCTCCAGGACCTGCATCAGTTGCTTCTCCGCCTCCTCGTCCTGTTCTGCATCGATGAGATGCTCGGCCAGAAGAAGCCTGCTGGGGATGTGGTTTTCATTGATATCCAGCGCTGACTGGATTTCCTCGAGCATGGCCTTCCTGTTTCCCTCAAAATACGCCCTGGCCAGCCGGCCGTGAAAATCGGGATCCTTCGGGAATTTTTTCAGCGCTTCAGAGGCGAGTTTCGATGCCAGGTCAAAGTCGTTCTTGCTGAGGGCCACATCGGTGGAAGCCATGTGTGCATCACGGTTGGAGGGGTCCAGCTTTTTGGCGCGATCAAATGTGTTTTCCAGCACCTGCTTGGGATCCATCCCAAGCAACATGGCCACCTGACCGATGGCCACAATGCTTGTGGGATCGCGATACGCCCAGGGGCGTCGGTTCGCCAGAAGGCCCACCTCCTCGAGGAGCTCATCGGCCCGGGTTCGGTTTGTGTTGAAGAGGGCTACTTCCCGGGCCAGCAGGCGGAGTCTCAGACTGAACGGGTGTTGTTCGAGAGCCGGCTGGATGGCCGTCCAGGCGTTGGTATATCGCCCGGCTAGCATGTGGGTTTGGACCAGGATCAGGCTCCAATCCTCCTCGCCTCCGCCGGCCTTGAGAGCTTCCTCCGCCTGGCTGGCTGCTTTGATCAAATCACCCGAAATCAGGAGCTTTCGAGTTTCCGCCAGGTCCGCGCACTTCCCAGCCGTGGTGCACAGAAAGCCGAGGACCGCGAAGAGGCGGATCATCGACAGGAGGTTGATCCGGCAGGAACCCGGTTTCCACTGGCGGGAGGAGTTGCAGTGCATGGATCAAGCAAAGACCCAGCCGCCCAGGAAAACAAGCCCGGGAATTCCCACTTGCATCCCTGAATTTCGCCTTGGAGAGTATCGTCACCATGACTGTGAGAGAGCATTATTTCCGGCGGTCCCTGGCCGCGGTAAGCGTTGGTTTCCTTCCCTGGGTTTCTTCCGGCGCAGATCCCGTCGATTTCAAGCAGCACGTCAAACCCATTCTGGAGTCCACGTGCTTGAGCTGCCATGACGCCCAGAACACAAAGGGCGGGCTGCGGCTCGACACCGCTGCTGGGGCCAAAAAAGGAGGGGATGACAAAGGGCCATCCATCGTGCCGGGCCAGCCGGACAAGAGCCCCCTTTACACGCTCTCGGCCTTGCCCGCGGACCACGATGACATCATGCCGCCCAAGGGCGATGTGCTCACCAAGGAGCAGCTTGCGGTTTTGAAGGCTTGGATTGAGCAGGGCGCCGCCTGGCCTGATGATCTCAAGCTGGAGAAGGTGCGCCGCGCTGAGTTCACCAAGGACATCAAGCCCATTTTCGAACTGAACTGTGTGGCCTGCCATCGGGAGGGTTACGACAAGGGGGATCTGCGGATGGATGCCAAGGACCTTGCGTTCAAGGGCGGCGCCAAGGGCAATGGCATCAAACCTTTCAAGCCGGAGGAGAGTTTGGTGTTTACCACCACGACTCTTCCCGCGGATCACGACGACTTGATGCCGCCGGCCAAGAAGGGCGGACCGATGCCCAAGGAATCGATTGATCTGCTGCGCGCATGGATTGAGCAGGGGGCGCCCTGGCCGGAGGGAGTCACCCTGACCGCCCGCAAGGCGGAGTCAGCACCCGGAGCCAACGAGGGTGAACTCGCCAAACAGATCCACGAACAGATCATCGCGAAATCCAGGACGATCAACGCGTCCGAGATGTCCGCCTATACCAATCTCATCGCAGGAACCAAGGTAAAGTATTCGATGGTCCCGATCCAGGCGGGGGAAGTGCTGGTGGGAAGCCCGGACAATGAGGCCGGCCGGGCTGCGGATGAGGGCCCCCAGACAAAGGTGAAGGTTTCAGCTTTCTGGATGGGCCGCTGCGAGGTGACCTGGAATGAGTTTGAGCTCTTCATGTATCCGGACGAGGAGCGTAAGTTCAAGGGTGAGATTCCGACCGATCCTGAGGTGGACAAGGTATCTGATCTGGTGACCCGTCCCACCAAGCCCTACGTGGAGATGAGTTTCGGCATGGGCAAGGATGGTTATCCTGCGATCAGCATGACTCAGCACGCCGCCAACAAGTATTGTCAGTGGCTGAGTGGCAAGACCGGCCATTTCTACCGTTTGCCGACGGAGGCGGAGTGGGAGTATGCATGTCGGGCTGGGACCACGACTGCCTACAGTTTTGGAGGCGATTCCTCGCAGCTGGGTCAATACGCCTGGCACGAATCGAACAGCGACTTCAAGTATCAGAAGGTTGGCCGGAAGAAACCCAACCCGTGGGGTCTATATGACATGCATGGCAATGTGGCGGAGTGGGTGCTCGACCAGTACGAACCCTCCCTGACCGCATTGGCGGGGTTGGGCGGGGACAACACCTGGGCCAAGCAAAGGACGCCCTATCCTCAAACAGCCAAAGGTGGATCCTGGGACGACACCGCCCAGAAACTGCGAAGCGCCGCGCGTCGGGGCTCTGATAAGAGTTGGAAGATGCAGGATCCGCAGCTTCCCAAGAGCATTTGGTATCTGACCGATGCCCAGTTCCTTGGGTTTCGAGTGGTCCGGCCGCTCAAAGTCCCAACGCCCGAGGAAATGCAGCGATATTGGAACAACGGCACCGAGCGCGAGTAGGATCTGTTTTCCCTGCTTCGTTGAAACTCCGTCAAAGTCGGACCAGGCCTCGTTGAATGGCTGCCGTGGTGGCCTGAGTGCGGTCCAGGGCATCGAGTTTGTCGAGAAGGTTGCGCACGTGAAGTTTGACGGTGGGTTCGGCGATTCCCAGCACAGCTGCGATCTCCTTGTTTGATCGACCCATCACCACCGATCTAAGCACCTCCGTTTCGCGGGGTGTCAGGTCCGGACGTGTCATCCGGATCTCCAGCCTCTCCCGGATGGCAGGGGGAAAAAAGCTGTTACCCGA
>VHDG01000237.1 GCA_016871475.1 Verrucomicrobiota bacterium | reverse complement strand
GGGAGGTGTCCGGCGTGGTATTCCCTGGCCTTCTCCAGCGTGGCCCAGCTTGCCTCCAGGATGACCACAGGTTGTTGCCGATAAGTCGGAGGACACAGGGTCTGGAACCCGGATTTCTGATGATCGATCAACGACTTAACCCAGCCGGCTGAAACGAGCGCCTGGTAGTTCGGGGTCTCGCGGGCCGGGAAGTCGGTGGTGGTTCCTGGATCGGAGTTCTCGCAGGCTGTGAGCATCCCGCAGGCGAGGGCGAGACATCCAGCCATGACCGTCGGCAGGCAGTCGATCAGGAGCGACTCTGTCCGGGATGACACTTGGCTTCGATTCATGACGCGCGATGAGGCTTCGGTGCTTGCAGCGATTGGATGATCGAGCTTTTGCGCGGGCTGTGACGGTGTTGCTCATGCGCAAAGCTGCGGCCACTCTTGTGAGAAACCTCCGTGGCTGTCCACCCCGATTCAGAATTAACTGGCACTTGGGCTGGGCATCAGTACATTCGCGGCAACGTTGTCCGGTGGTGTAATGGTAGCACAAGGCCCTTTGGAGGCTTTTGTCATGGTTCGAATCCATGCCGGACAGCCAGGAATCTCCCCAAACCCAACACCCCCAGGTTCTGCCGGACCGAAGAGGGAACGAGGCTCACGCGGATGCGCGTGTCTCTGGGGGGGACACGACGGGTGGCAGGTCCGGACTCTGCGCGGCGATTTGCTGGTCGATGACTTCCACCAACTTTTCTGTGCTGACGGGTTTGCCAAGGAAGAGCTCGCCTCCGCTAGTGAATCCTCCGTTTCCCGCTTCGCTGGGTGAGACGCTGGCTGTCAGAAAGATGATGGGAGTGGTCTTGAGCTTGGCGTTGCGACGGATCTGGGCCTTCACATCGCCGCCATCCATGCTCGGCATCATCACGTCGAGCACAATCAGATGAGGCTCAAACTCCTTGGCGGCCGAGAGCGCATTCACTGCATGGTTTTCCACCCGCACCTCAAAACGCCCCGTGCCTTCCAGGTTCAGTCGCACAACCCGCGTCAGTGACGACTCATCGTCCACGATCAGAATCCGTTTCTTTGACATAAGATCACATCGAGTGATTTGAATTTCCTCAGACCTGTTTTCCGCACGCTAGCCAGATAGTGACCGTGACTCCACCACTTTTCCGGTTCCGGATATCGATACGTCCGCCATGCATCTCCACTAATCGGCGGGTTACGCTGAGTCCCAAGCCCGTTCCCTTGCCGGGTTCCTTGGTTGTGAAGAACGGATCATAGATGTTCCGGATTTTGTCGAGAGGGATGCCCGGACCGTTGTCCTTGATCTGGATGGCAGCCACCCGATCTCCTGGATGGAAACCATGGGTGATGCGTGAATCGGATGTTCCTACGATGTCCGCGGGCTCCAGGGTCTTGGCGAACGTTTTCACCGTCGCTGTGCCTCCGGTCTCAAGTGCATGAATCGCGTTGGTAAAGAGGTTCAGGAGCGCTTGTTTCACCTTGTCTGAATCCACCCAGACCAATGGAAGTTCAGCCGCCAGGTCCCGCACAAACCGTACTTTTGACTGCCGGGCAACATACCGGATCATCCCCACGGCATGATCCACGACCGGGTTCAGTTCCTGCAGCGCAGCGTTCAGTTCGCGGGGCTTCGCAAAATCCAGGAGGCCGAGGATGATTCCATCTGCCCGCTGCACCGCTTCACGCATGTCGCGCAACGTGAGCTGGGCTTCGGCGCTGCCGGGGGGAATCTCCTGGGCCAGATGGTCCAATCCCATACGAATGATGGCCAGGGGGTTTTTCACCTCGTGTGCCACCCCTGCAGCCAGGCGTCCGATGGACTGCATTTTCTCAGCCTGGATCAGCTGCCCCTGAGCCTCCTTGAGTTGACGGTGAGACGCTTGAAGATCCGTCAATGCACGCATCAGCTCCTCCCGGCTGCGTGCCAGCTCCGAGTTGGCTCGCTGCACCTTCTCCTGCGCCTGCCTCGTTTCTGTGATGTCGCGGGTGATGCAGACCAGACCGGCCACCCGGCCATCCTCGGCACGCAAAGGCACCTTGGTCGTGGAATGCCATCGTTTGTTGCCTGCCCGGTCAACGGCCGGCTCCTCATGGTTGATCAACGGGCGGCCACCCCGGACGATCGCCTGGTCGTCCGAGTCGTATTGTCCCGCCAATGCCGGGGGGAAAAAGTCAGTGACCTTTCGTCCCAGGATCTCATCCATGTGTTCCACGCCCAGCAGCCTGCGATGCGCTTCGTTGTCCAACGTGTAGCGACAGAAGTCGTCCTTGGCGTAGATGTAATCCGGAAGGTGATCAATGAGGCTGCGCAGAAGGTTCCGCTCGGCCGCAAGCTCCTGTTCGATGCGCTTGAGATCGGTGACGTCGCGAGATATCCCGCAGGTCCCCATCAGACCTCCGTGCGGGTCAAGCAACGGGATCTTCGATGTGATGACCCAGCTGACGGAGCCGTCGGGCAGGGTCTCCTGCTCGATTTTGTCCAGCATCGGCTGGCCGGTTTGCATCACCTTCAGCTCATCCTGGCGGGCGGCCATGGCATGTTCCGGCGCGAAGAAGTCCGAGTCCGACCTGCCGATCATCTCCCGCGGATGGACCAGCCCGAAGCGCCTCGCCAGGGAACGGTTTGTTTTCAGGAAGCGGCTGTCCTTGTCCTTGATGAAGATGCGATCGGGGACGTTGTCGATGATGGTGTAGAGAAGGTCACGTTCGCGGGCGAGAGCCTCCTCACCTCGTTTCCTCTCAATGGCGTAACGGATGGAGCGTCCGAGCAGGCGGGAATCAAGATCCCGTTTTGGCAGGTAGTCCTGAGCCCCCCCCATGAGTGCCTCGGAAGCCAGCTCCTCGCTCTCGAAACCGGTGAGCACGATGATGGGAAGGTGCGGGTGAGCTTCGTTGAGCTTCGAGAAGGTATGAATGCCCTGGCTGTCGGGCAGGGATAGATCGAGGAGCACGAGGTCGAAGGTGCGATTTCCCAGCGAATCCAGGGCTTGCCGCAGAGTTATGGCGTGCAGGACCTCAAACCGTTGACCCGGGAGATCCGACAGGTGGCTGCGAAGAAGGCTGGCATCGCCGGGATTATCCTCGACGAGTAGCAGTTGCCGGACAGGGGTTGTGCCGTGATCAGCCACGCCTGTTAATCGCCTCAGAGCAGGCTGCGATCAACGAAAAACCGCTCGGCTCAGCAGAAGGGAAATCTGAAAGAAAATTTCAATCTGCACCCGGACGGCGACGTTGCATTTCAAAATAGTACAGCGCCACCACGACGATCGCATGTCGGATCTGCCCCGAGAGGACCAAGCCTGGGATGTCCTTCACGGGCACCAGCCGGGTGACGAGATCTTCGCCGGGGTCGAATTCGGTGGGATGCCGGGGTTCGCAGTTCTCGATCAGCACCGTGTAAGCCCGGTTGTTCATGATGGCCGGGTTGGGGAAGATTTCACCCAGGAGACGTCCGGGGCCTCCTTCGTAGCCTGTTTCCTCACGAAGTTCGCGGGCTGCGGTGATCTCTGGCGCTTCCCCGGAATGCTCCATCACACCCCCCGGAACCTCCAGCTCCACCGTATTGGTGCCCTGCCTGAATTGCTCGACCATGACCAGTTCATCCCTTGGAGTCAGGGCGATGATGTTCACCCAGTTTCGTGTATTGAGAACGAAGAAGTCGTGTTCTTCGCCGGTCCGGGGTGAGGTCTTCACTTCCCGGTCGATGGTAAAAATTCGGAAGTCTCCGACTTGAATCTTCGATTTGCAGGGCCAGGGGAGGATCATGAAGAGGGCGGGGAACGGCGGGTGGGGTCGGGCGGATCAGCTGCCATTCTGCTTTGCGGACCAGCCTTGACGCATGAGGGAGAGCAGGTGAGCGAGGGCTTCTTCGTAGGTGCGGCCCTTGGACTCGCTCAACTGGCGGGCACGCTTTTGAAGTTGGGAGGCCATTTCCTCCGATTTGTCGGGAGGGCAACCCATGCTGACGAGGGCTTGAGACAATGCCTGGGTTTCGTGACTCATGATCGGATGAAACGGTGAAATCCCGGGGCAGGCTGGCTCTGAAGCCAGTCTCCCTCCGGTCCTGCGAAGGGCGTGCCTTGCAGGACCGGGGGAGGGCGGGGAAGGGGTTACTTGACCGTGGCGGCGTCAACGATCTTGACGCTCTCCACGCTCATGCGGGTCTGGGGACGATCGCGAGGACCACAGGGGGTCGTGGCGATCTTTTCGAGAACTTCGTCGCCCTTGATGACTTTACCGAATGCGGTGTATTGGCCGTCCAGGTGCGGGGCTGTTGCATGGCAGATAAAGAACTGACTGCCGGCGGAATCGGGATGGTTGGATCGGGCCATCGACAGAACACCGCGGACATGCTTGCGGTCGTTGAACTCGGCCTTGATCTTGTAGCCGGGATCACCCGTTCCCCAGCGGTCAGCGTTGGCATTATCCTTGGTGAGAGGATCGCCGCCTTGAATCATGAATCCCCTGATCACGCGGTGGAACGCGGTGCCGTCGTAGAATGACTTCCTGGCGAGGGTTTTGAAATTCTCGACCGTCTTGGGGGCTACGTCGGCCCAGAACTCGACGACCATCTCACCGTGGACGGTCTTGATCACCGCGACTTCGTTTGTGCTCACAGTTGGTTTGCTTTCTTCTTTCTTGACCTCCTTCTTGGTGTCATCAGCGCCATTGGCGACCTGGCCAAGGCAAAGAGTCAACATGAGGGAGAAACTGATCCACATTTGTTTCATAGGGGGGTGTTGGTGCCAGAGGTCTGGTTCATTGTCACGTCAGAACCGGCTCGTGGGGGTTAGAGTTTGATCCACTTTTGTGTCTTGGCAGACTGCTCGACAGCCTCCAGGACCTGCTCGTTGCGCAAGCCATCTTCAAAGGTGGGTTGGACAGACTTGCCATCGACCACTGCGTTGACGAAGTCGGCGATGGTATGAACGAAGGTGTGTTCATAACCGATAATGTGGCCGGGGGGCCACCAGTTGCCGACAAACGGATGTTTGCCGCCGGGTTCGGTCACCAGGATATCTCTGAACCCCTGCAGGCCGGCTGGGTCCTCGTTGTTGAAGAACTTAAGGCGGTTCATGTCCTCGAAATCGAAGACCAGGGAGCCTTTGCTGCCGTTCACCTCGACGACGATGTTGTTCTTGCGTCCCAGTGCGAAGCGGGTGGCTTCCAGGTTTGCCAGGGCACCGTTCTTGAAACGCCCGATGAACATGGCGGCGTCGTCGACGGTGACTTTCCCCATTTTCCGACTGCCCTTCCCACCCAGGCCGTCGCCTTTGGCCGCGGAGTCTTCCAAAGGACGTTCCTTGATAAATGTGTGCATCAGGCCGCAGACGTCGCTGAACTCGCCGACGAGATAGCGAGCGAGATCGATGATATGTGCATTGATGTCGCCGTGCGTGCCGCTGCCGGAGACGCCCTTCTGAAGTCGCCAGACCAACGGGAAGTTGGGGTCCACGATCCAGTCCTGAGCATAACGGGCTCGATAGTGGAAGATGTTACCGAGGGCGCCTGCCTCGATCATTTTCCGGGCGTGGGCGATGGCGGGAATCCGGCGGTAGTTATGGCAGACCATGTTGACCACCCGTGCCTTCTTGACGGCGGTCACCATCTCCTCGCACTGCTTCACATTCAGTCCCAGGGGTTTCTCGCAGAGAATGGCCTTGCCTGCGCGTGCGGCCGCGATGGCGATCTCGGCATGCGAGTCGTTGGGAGTATTGATGTCGATGATGTCGATCGCGGGGTTGTTGACCACCGCCTCCCAGTCGGTGCTGGCGTTTTCCCAGCCCAGCTGGTCACGGGCGGCTTCGACGCCCTTGGCATTTCGCCCACAGATGGTGTCGAGTTTGATCTTCGCCTTGAGAGGGAAGAAGTGAGGAGCCTGGCGCCACGCATTCGAGTGGGCCTTGCCCATGAAGCGGTAGCCGATCATTCCGACGCGAAGAGTCTTTGGCATAAATTCAAGTAGGGGTTGAATGTGATGCGGCGCGGTTTATAGTCACCCCCGATTTTCAAGTCAATGTATGACTTGAGTTCCTATGCTTGTTCATTTGCTGAAGTCCAAAATTCATCGCGCCGAGGTCACTGATGCCAGTCTTGACTATGAAGGCAGCCTTACGGTGGCCACTGACTTGATGAAGAGGGTGGGCTTTCACCCATATGAACGGGTGTTGTGCAGCAATCTTGCCAACGGACAACGGTTCGAAACCTATCTCATCCCGGGAAATGAAGGGTCGGGTGCGGTGATCCTCAACGGGGCCACAGCGCACCTTGGGAAGGCTGGGGATCGTTTGACCATCATGAGTTACACTGAGGTTGATGAGGGCAGGGCGGCTGGATGGGAGCCCCGGGTGATTGTCCTGGGAGAGAAAAACAAGGTGGTTGCGAGTCGGGGCGTTTAGCCTCAGCGACCACTCTAGATGGGCCCGGGCTTTTGCAGCTGGGCTGAAGCACTTGGTTCAAAACACGCTGGT
>VHDG01000236.1 GCA_016871475.1 Verrucomicrobiota bacterium | reverse complement strand
CCGCCACTTTCTTGAAAATGGGGGCAGCCACCTGTCCGCCGTAAACCCCGGACTGCGGATCATCCACGACGATGCTCATGCAAATCTCGGGATTGTGTGCCGGGAAGAAGCCGATGAAAGAGGAGTAGTATCGCTTGTCGTACTGCTTAGTTTCGGTGTTCCACTTCCAGGCGGTCCCTGTCTTCCCACAACCTGTGTATTGATCGAGCATGGCTTTTACGCCGGTCCCGTTCGTGTTCATCACGGCCTCCATCGCCTGGATCATGAGTCCCACGTTCTCGGATTTGATGACCTCCCTCACACGGACAGGAGGGAAATCAGCGACCACGCGTCCGGTCTTGTCCTCCAGACGCTTCACGACCTTGGGTTGCATCAACACGCCATTGTTGGCCACCGCAGCCACGGCCATGACCATCTGCAGGGGAGTGGCACCGATCTCGTACCCGATGGGAATACGTGTGATGGAGGTCTTGTGCCAGTACTTGGGATCCTTGATGCGTCCGCCCACCTCGCCAGGCAGCTCAATACCCAGCCGCGCGCCGAATCCAAACTCGCGGATGTATCGATGGAACACGCCCTCAGGAAGCCGCATGGCAAGCTTCGCCAGCCCGATGTTCGAAGATTTCGCAAAGGCTCTCTGAAGCGGAATCACACCGTAATGCTCATGATCCGTCAGCCTCAGCCCGCCATAGCTCCAAACGCCGTTCTCGCAGTCGATCATGTCCGTCAGCCGCGCCGCACGCTCATTGAGCGCGGCTGCAAGAGTCACAACCTTGAAGGTCGATCCCGGCTCGTAAAAATCGGTGATGATCCGGTTCCGACGATGCGCGACGGGTTTCTCGCCCGGGTCATTGGGATCGAATGTATTGAGGTTGCACATGGCGAGGATCTCCCCCGTTCGAGGCCGGACGATGATTCCCATGGCATTCTCGGGGCGAAACTTCTCGGAAGAAGTGCGGATTTCGCTCTCAAGGATCCGCTGCAACACCAGATCCAGGGTGAGCACCACGTTCATCCCGTCCACCGCCGCGGCGTTCTGCCCCCGATACCTCACCAGCTCACGGTTGTTGCGATCCTTCTCGGTGATTCGGATTCCGCGAACCCCGGACAGCTGATTGTTGAAGGCCACCTCAATTCCTTCCAACCCCTGCAGCTCACGAATCCACGTATCCTGCACCGTGTAGTTCGTGATTCCCACCACACCCACCACATGTGCAGCCAGCTCATGGTTTGGATAGGTGCGCTGCTGGGTATCGAGACCAAAAACCGCCTGGGTTCTGAGCGAGTGCCAAAACTTCCTCTCGCGCTTGCTGAGCGAAGCGGGATCCTGCTCAGGTCGCAACAAGGACATGGCCTGGGTGATCTGCTGCCACTGTTCCAGGGTCGCCTCGAACTTCAAATCGACGAACTGATTCGTCCTCACCACCCCGTTGGTTGTGATGCGAGTGGTGATGCGAAGGCGTTCTGCCAGCTCGATTTCTGGCCGGCCGAGGATCGGTGACAAAGCCCGTGCCACATCCTTCTGACGATCCCGGATGAGTGAGGGGTCTGCGCACACCCTCTTGACGAGGGTGCTCAACGCCAGCGGATTTCCATGGATGTCGCGAATCTCCCCACGCCAGGGCACCGTCACGATGGCCTCCCTCGTCAGCGACTGGGCCTTGGCGGACAGTTCCTCGTGTCGAACGATCTGCAGATGCCAAAGCCTCACGCCCAGCCCGCCGAGGCAGAGCACGAGCAGGCAGCTCAGGGCTACAAGCCAGCGCAACTGGCGAGCTTCGAACAATGAGGAATTCCGCGACACAGGCGGGTGAGGGACGTGGCGGTTAGTTGGCCGGATAGGGTCGCGATGCGCCGCGCTGAACGTTGGCGGACAGCGCATCGGAATAAAGTCGTGAGACAGAAGGCCGCGGTTCGGGCAACCGGATGGTTTGGGACGGGAGGGCCACGGACATCGGAGGTTGCAAGCGGGCGGCGCGTTGCATGAGGCGGGTGGGCTGCTGCAATTCTGCCAGCTGCTCCCCGAGAATCCTGTTGTCCCGCCTCAGAAGATCGAGCTGCACCTCCAGACTGCGTTGGATGGCATCGAGCTCACCCAGCTTTCGATGCTGCCAGGCGTAACCGAGGGCGGCTCCCCCGAAAAAGAGGCATAGAAGGAGCGCCTTGAGAGCGGGCCCCACCCAAATCGCCCCGGCCTGCGATCTACGATTCTTGTTCATGGAAGTTTTTCCAACACCCGGAGCTGCGCGCTCCGGGCACGGGGGTTTTGGGCGATCTCTGCTTCGCCCGGCATGGTGGCCTTCTTGCGCAGCCACCTCAGGACCGGCTTCTTGGGCCGGCGCAGCTCGGGATCATCGACAGGCCCCTCGAAATCGTAGTCCCGGGACATCAGGTTTCCGAAGCTCTTCACGATCCGATCCTCGATCGAGTGGAAGGTGATGACAGCGAGGCGGCCACCGGGTTTGAGAGCAGAGCAGGCTGCCGCCAGTCCGCTCTGAAGGGAGCGGCTTTCATCATTCACAACCATGCGCAGGGCTTGAAACACACGCGTAGCCGGATGCACCCGCGATCCGGCACGGGGACTCGCCTTCTCCACCAACTGAGCCAACTGCAAGGTGGTGAGGATGGGCGACACACGCCTCGCTTCGTCGATCGCCTTCGCGATCCGTCGAGAGGCACGCTCTTCACCGTAGTCCCAGAAAATCTTTGCCAGTTCCTGTTCCGACAGCCCGTTCACCAACTCGGCTGCCGTCAGGTGCTGCGTCAGGTCCATCCGCATATCCAACGGACCCTCGCGCTGAAAGCTGAACCCGCGTTCCGCAACATCCAGCTGGGGCGAGCTCACGCCCAAATCCATCAAGGCGCCATCACAGCTCCCGTCAGGCACCCATCTCGAAAGCTCAGAGTAGTTTCCATGCTCGAGCCGTACCCGATCCCCATACTCTCTCAGAAAATCCCGCGCCCACTCGAGTGCGGCAGTGTCCCGATCCACACCCACCAGCCGACCGTCAGGCGCCGTGCGATCCAACAACGCCTTCGCATGCCCGCACCGACCCAGCGTCAGATCCAACCACAAGCCCCCAGGTCGCAGCTGAAGCGCATCCAGCACCTCACCCAGCATCACCGGCAGATGAGGACTGGAGGACAACCCCGTCCGCCTCATCATCCCGGGTCGGGCGATCGGAACAACCGCGCCGTAAACCGACTCCACCGCGAAACCTCAGGTTCGATGGCCGGCGCCTCCGCCGGCGAACCTGAGGGGACAGCCGCTTTCTCAACATTCGATCGACCGGGGCTCTCGCCGGCCCCAACAGGCCGGGCCGGGATCAGTTCCAGATCCGCATCACTCAGGTCGTTCCGGACCACTTTCACGAACTCCAGCGAAAGCTGCCCTTTGGAATCGGCGCGCAGCGCGGGCCGGGGGCCGGACAAGCCAGCCCTCCATCGACCCGCGCCCGGCCGGGCTTCCGGAGCATCGGATGCCTCACTCCGCGCGCGACTCATCCGGCTCGGTTCCTCTGCGATGGAAGCCGGACGAGATCCGCTGCGGTGAAAATCAGGGACCAGGTTGTCCTGGCCTTCAGCGTATGACTTTTCCTGGTCCTTTCCGGACCTCAGCGATCGAGTGAATCGCAAAAACTTGATCAAGCTCATGCAGTCCTCACGTCAATTTGCGGAACGCGGTCGTGGCCACGGCCCGAACCGCCGGCCGGGTCTCGTCGTAGCTCGCCGCGTTCCAGAGTTGAAACCGATCCCAGACACCGTTCAAAACCACATCCCCGCCAGCCACGATCCCCACCCGCTCCGCCATCCAATCCGGGATCGCAATCCGGCCCACAGAATCCACGGACAACGATGCAGCGTTGGCTGCCATGTCCACTTTGATCGCCTCGCCATCAGAAGCCCCCACGGGGAGCGCCGAAAGCCGCGCCATGAAATCATCCGCCGCTGCAGGCGGCATCACCATCAAACACGAATCCAGCCGGTCATTGTGCGGCCAAAGCAAAAGGGTGAGATCCGCGCCCGCAGGCCCTCGCAGCCCCCACTCCGCTGGAAGTTGAACGCGTCGCTTCAGGTCCACCTTGTGTCGAAAGGCAGACAGAAACCGAGGACTCTTCAGGGGCTGATCAGGCATTCCACAGAGAGCATCCAGCGCCACACAACACATACCAAATGCCCCACTGCGCTTAACCTTTACCACACTCCACCTAACCTTGGTCAATAGGTTAATTGCACGGATTTATTCCCAAGTTATTCACAATGAGTTGGTAGGGAGACCTAAAACCTTAGAAGTTAATTTTAAAGCGAACCATCCAAGCGTTCCCGAGCGGCCTGAAAAATGGGGGGACTCGTCTTCGGACCCCTCATAGAGCTCGTTCTCTGGGACCTGCCAGCTCCCCCACTTCGCCCCACACGGCCTATCCTCGAACTCTCTCAGCCCGCACCCGCCAAGGGCGCTTCAATCTTCACCCAATCATCTCGAGAACCGCTGAGTGAAAGCGATCGTCTCGAGGGCGAGGACGGCGGTCTTTTACGGCAGCGACAGGAACACGCCGCCCGATGCGCATCAATACGCGCTGACTGTAAGCGAGGGTGGCCGGAGGGGCGGCTGGTAAGCCGCCCCTCCGTGCTCGCCAGTGGTCTCTCGGAAAAATTCACCCAAAATTCCGGATGAGTTTTGTAGCCTGTCCCGCTGTCGCAGCGGTAGTGTCCCGGTGAATTGCCAAATGACCCGGGCGTCGTGGATTCTAATTATCGCTATCTCCTTTGTGTGGATTTCTGCAAGCAAAGGGAGCTCGCCGTCTTCAGACTCTGCCAAGGGTTCATCCTCAGGCCACTGGGCTTTCCAACGTCTCCACAAGCCAGCCCCACCCCTTTCGGGGCATCCTGTTGACGCCTTCATCCGGGCCAAACACCGGGAGAAGGGACTCGTTTTCTCGGAGCAGGCATCCGCTCGCGAACTGCTTCGACGCACATCGCTTCAGCTCACCGGAATCCCGAGCCCCTCTGAAGAGTCACTCGCATCGGAGCCTCATTTCTCTCCGGATCATTTTCAATCGGCCGTGAGCAAGCTTCTTGAGTCGCCCAGGTTTGGAGAGCGATGGGCTCGCTGGTGGCTTGATGTTGCGCGGTACGCCGACAGCAACGGTCAGGATGAAAACAAGTTTATGGGGCAGGCATGGCGTTATCGCGACTGGGTCATCAGCGCGTTCAACAACAATCTCCCCTTCGACCAGTTCGCGCTCCATCAAATCGCCGGGGATCTTCTCCCCACGAACAACGTTTCGATTGAGCAACAACATGCGCGGTTGATCGCAACCGGATTCCTCGTGATCGGCCCCAAGATGCTCGCTGAACAGGACAAACCCAAGCTGGTCCTTGATATCGTCGATGAACAGATCGACACGGTGGGCCGCGCCTTCCTGGGACTCACCTTGCAATGCGCGAGATGCCACGATCACAAGTTCGATCCCGTCACCGCCCGCGATTATCACGCTCTCGCAGGCATCTTCAAAAGCACGCGCACCATGAAGGATCTCGCGTTTGTGTCATCGTGGAACGAACGGAGCATCTCGACTGACGTCGAGCGAGCCGCTCTCCGCACGTTCCAGGACGCCACGAACAAGATCGCCGCAGAGATCCGGTCCGCTGAGGAATCCGCCAATCAGGAGGTGCATCAGGTCTGGCGATCGAAAGCATCCGCCTATGCGCGAGCAAGCGCAGAGTGGAGATCGTTGGAGGCTGCCAGCCGAACCACAAACGCTGCGGGCTGGATCGCGTCGAAGGCCGACCTGCACCTTCCGACACTTGAACGATGGACGTCCCACAACTCCGATGGCGCGCTGGCCTGGATGGAAAGAGACGTTCAATCGATCGCTGAAGAAGCGTGGACCTTGTGGAGCTCGACTGAAGCCAGGGTTTTCCTCTCGCCTGGACGCCTGGGATCCGCCGGGCGTTTCAAGGGACAGGCAAGTTTGATCGAAACTCACAGTCCGGAACTCGAACCCAGCTCTCTGACGCTTCAGGTTTGGGTTCGTCCGTTGGAGATCCCGATGGGTGACAATGATCGACGTCGATGGCTGATCGGCAAGAACGACAACGAGTGGGCGCAGGGCCATTACAGCCTCTTTCTCGAGGGCACAACAGCTGGAGCCTACCTCAACATCGGAGGCGGGCCGGACAACGTGATCATCACACGAGGAGCGAAGAACTCCGTTCCTCCCAATCACTGGACTTTCCTGGCGATGACCTACGATGGGTCGGAGCTCAAGCTCTACACCAACGGGTTCCTGGCATCCGCAACCCGGCCTTCCAAACCCCGCGGGCCGGGAACCGGGAACTTCGCCATCGGAAAGCGGGGTGACGGCCATCGTTTTTTCCAAGGTGACCTCGATCAGGCCGCGCTTTACTCCCGCGCCCGGGACGAGAAGGAAATTGCGGAAGCCTTCCATCGCCCCGAGGACGGGAGCGAAAAGCCGAACACCGGCCT
>VHDG01000235.1 GCA_016871475.1 Verrucomicrobiota bacterium | reverse complement strand
AACCCAATCCTGATGGACGAAAGACCATTGCTTCCGTCAATGTCCACCCGCACCGTTTGGTTTGCCTCCTGTCGAGGCTTGAGAGTTTGATTTGGTTTCATCACCTCCAAGCTCACCAAACGGTGCTCTCACCTTCCAACTGAATCGTTCCGGCTCAGACGATGCAATCCGCTACTTCGCGGCACCCGATGCGGAACTTCCGCTACGCCTTGAAGTAATCTGGCCAGGTGGCAAAACCACACGGGTGGAAGCAATCCCCCCGCAGTCCCTCTGTGAGATCACTCCTGATCACTCCGATGTTCCCACTCCAGGGCCGCCGCCTTTGAGTTCACCCATTTTTTCCGACGCTTCCTCAATGGTGAAGTGGAAGCATGAGGATCCTTTGTTCAATGACTACGCACGCCAGCCTTTGCTTCCGCGACAGTTGAGTCAGCCAGGACCTGGAATGGTTGTGGCCGATCTGGATCAGGACGGTTCAGAAGAGTGGGTCGTCGGATGCGGGAAGGGTGGCACCTTGGGTTTCTTTCGGTTCAAGCCCGGCCTCTTCCTTTTTCGCGAGACATGGAAAGTTAACCTGTCCTTCGCAACTGGAGGGTATTGCTCTGCGTAAGCGCACGACGTCGTAGGAAAGCGGTAGAGGACTACCGCACTCCAAGACGCTTTGCGATTCCCCAGCCCGGCAGGAAGTCCGTCAGGTCGTGGAGTGCGCCTGTCCTTCCGCGTACGCGGCGCGCCAAAGCGCCGCTTCGGCGCGACCGCGGCTGGCGCTTTGGGTCCAGCTTTGCTCCTGAAGTCCTGTCAGAGCACTCAAGCAGCGAACATGACTCACGCGCTTTCTCTTAAAAGTGCTGCCAGTTGCGAAGGCCAGGCTAACTCAGGCTCCTCCCTATCTCACACGGACATTCAGCGTAGTGAAGATCGTGTGAGCGCTGTAGTTGTTCCAGCCGACGGTGTTTCGTTCGTCGTAGGTGTAGAAACCGTATTGCAAACGGGCGAAAAGGTTCTCTCTCAGCTTCCACCGAATCCCGGTTTCGATGGAGTGCAAATCATAGTCCAGACCCACAGGAACGCCCTGTGGCTGCACTTGGCCATAATCCGCTCGAGACCAGGTCCAGCTGCCAACCAGGTCTGTTTTCTCCGTCAATACATAGGTGATGCTGGAGATGATCGAGTAGAGATCCCCCTTGAACGGCGCAATGCTCGGCATGTCATTGGCCTCGGTCGTGGTTCGAGTGTTGCGGTAGGTCAGGCCCGCATTGAGATGCAATCGCTGCCAGGGCGTGATACCTGCGTTGAAAGAGTAGGTGTTCGCGTTCTGCTTTCCAGTGAAGAGAACACCCCCGGGGACGCTGAACGTCGGCGCTTCGTCGGTCTGCGTCTTGAAGTCTATGTCCGACCAACGATACGTCAGCGTCGTTTGAAGCCAGCTGGCTGCTTTCACCACCGCGCGAGCCTCAACTTCATCCGTCAACCCCTCACGCGAGCGGATGAAAGATGGATACCCTTCTGAACCCAGGAATGGAGTTTCATCCCTGCGAACGCGGTAATCGTCGTAGTAGTTTCGCTGACGATAATGCCCCCCGAAACTCCACCGGGGTCCGGGGCTGCTGCTGAACCCCGTCTTCCACTCCCGTCGTTCCCCTGCGATGCTTGTGTCTCTCAGAAAGTCGAAGGAGTTGCCGTAACCTCCCACCTGTTCCTCATAGAAGCCCGTGGTCTCCTGACGCAAGCGACCCTCGGCAAACAGCACCAGGGACGGGATCCCCGTAAAGCGCAGGATCGCCGTTTGCTCTGCTTTTTCCTTGTCCGAGTTTGCCGTCATGGGTTGTTCCGTTGGAGTGAACGGGAAGTCAACAATTGCCCGGCCTACTCCTGATTGGCGCGTCCATTCGGCCATCGCACCCGTCACGAATGTCAGTCCGCTCCACGGACCGAACAAGGCATTCACATTGGCCGCGTGGGTTTGACGTTCGAGAATGATGTCATGGGCCATGAGGTTGCCGCCGGAGTTGAGTCCGCTATCAGCGTAGTAAGTCCCGGTGAGGCCCACGGAAGCTTCTCCATCCAACCGGGAGTAAAGGTAACCTGCCGATCCGAACAGCCAGTCCTTGAACTGCTTCTCGACCCGCAGGGCGTTCATCCCATGGAAATGCCTCATGCCTTCCTGGATCGTCTGGGTCGAGGCGACACCTGGTACTGTCGTGTCGTAGAAAGTCACGTGACGGCGTTCGTTTGCCTGGTGAAAGAACTCTCCGCGGAACTGATCGAAGATACGATATCCCCCAACCGTGTGATCGATCTCCAGCTTCAACACGTGCACGTTCTCGCGAATGTTCTTTCGTGCCGGAAAGACCATCCAGCCGGATCCTTCCGCTGTTCCTGCCTGGCCCCGGCTCGTCATCGCCTTGGATCCATCGCGATACTGAAACTCATAGCCCAGCTTCAAAACCGGCCAGTCCGGCTTGTTCAATGTGAAGTCCACCCACGCACGTCCTCGATCCAATGCGAGATCGTCGTTCAGTCGAAACTGGGGCAACGCGGAGCCGGCCTTGTACCCACCCACATCCGACCAATATCTGCGATGTTGTTCCCAACCCGCCTGGATCGATCCGACCTCCGGCTTCGCCAGCTCCAACGTCAACTTGTAGTCATCGCGGAACAATCGCCCGTTCAGGGTTAGTTTTGAGTCTTTTCCGACCCGGCCGGACATCTCCAGAGATTCGATCCCGCCGTCGATCCCCTGCGGGCGGCCACGATGTTCCCTGAACTTCGCCTCGTTTCCGCTGATACTCGTCCCGCCGATCGCGGTCGTCATGGCGAGTTTGTATTGTTCCAACGAGACCTTGTTCCCCCACTTCGCTCCTTGATCGATCCAAGCCCGCAGGAGCCCAACTTCCGCGTCCGTCCATTTCTCCCCTTTCCCCTCAGGGGGCATTTCCATATCGGGGACGAGATGAGCCACGTAGTGAACGATCCGGCTGTCCGCACTTTTTCCGGGGACGATATCGATGCCTTCATTTCCTCCTTTCAGGGCGGAGGCTTCCTGATCCAGCCGGAACCCGCCCTTGGGCCTCTCGGGACCATGGCAGCGGATGCAAGAGCGCTGGAAAAGAGGGAGAATATCGGCATCGAAGTCGATGGGACGGGACGCAGGAGGCGGCAGTTTGGAAGTGTCCGGATCCGATTGGGCCCAGGCATCACCGATGCTTGAGAGGAGCCCCGCACCCAGGAACGCGGCGGCGAAGCCTGTGACGTGGCTGTTGCGGAAGTGATTGGGAGCCGCGAGCAACCGGGAGGGATGGGTGTGGGGAGAGGCCATGGCGGAGTTCAGTAGAAGAGTCTGGGGTGTACCTGGGAGCCGTGCACCGCGGTATGGCAGCCTGCGCTCCAGCAACCACCGAGTCTGAGGTTTAGTGTATGATCCCAGTCACCGATGAAGATCTGCACGCCGTTGGAGCCTGGGACGGCGATCTGCGCATGGCACTTCAGGCAGAGGTTGGAATCACGTTCCACCAGCATCTTCTCATGGGGAGATCCATGGGGATTATGGCAGGTCACGCAGCCTTCCCTGAGAGCCTCGTGTTCGAACACGTGAACTCCTGCCTGTTCGCGATGACAGGATGAGCACGACTCGTTCACTCGTGCCATCGCCAGTCCAGCGGCGGGTTTCATGATGTCGAGTCCATGCGGATCGTGGCATTGAACACAGTTCATTTGCCCTTCCAACACCGGATGCTTGTGAGGCAGGTGAAACTCCGCCCGGGTCGTCAGGTGGCATTCCAGGCAAGCTTGGGGGTTTTGACCGGGATTGGTGATAAACTTGCCTTTCCCACCCCCGGAAGCGACGTGGAGGCTGCCGGGACCATGGCAGGATTCGCATCCGTGCAGATCTCCCTTTTTTCCCGACGGCACCTGGACCTTAGCGTGAGCACTCATCGGGAAGGCCCTGGAAATGTTGGTATGGCAGTCATAGCAGGTCTGGTTGCCGACAAAGGTGGCACCTGAGACGTGAGGAGTGACTACGACCGTTCGTTGGACGGTGCCACAGGAAGTCAGCGACAGACTAATACCAAGGGCTAGTGCCAGTCCGAGAGCGACACAGGGGATCAGGCGTTGAAGCATAGGGATCAGAGGGAATAGCTACGGTGGGCGAAGTCAATAGCTAGCTGCATCGAGTCCATTCGGCAAGGACATGGTTCAGACGAAAGTGCCCAGAGCTTCATGACCGCTTCAAGCCTGAAAATAGTTTCGATCAAGGGCACACGACGCGGGTGAGACGGCATATGCTCGCGGAAGGGTGTCCGGGCTATGCCCGTTTCGGCTTTCTTGGCCAGACCGTGCCAGTTGGGTCTCCCGATAATGAATACTGATGAGTGGACCACGGAATATTCTGAAGACACGAAAAACGAGGGAACAACTAGACCGGTTTTCTTTCCGTGTGTTCCGTCTGTTACGTGGTTCTCACTCTCCCAAGTAACCCATCCGCATGCGCCTGAATAGGAACGAGGTCGCAACCTGGGCTTTTGGCCTCTCCCCGGGCGAAGTGAGGTGGAAGTCACGTTTCTCGAATAGGTGCCTGCCGGCGCTTGAGCTGCTGAAGGGATGGACAACGAACCTGGAGCCCTGGTCACTGACGGTGGTTACTGATCACTGGTTATCTGGCCTGGATCGGGGTTTCACGGGGGGGTGAGTACGTAAAAGGCCGGGTGACCGGACTTTTCGGCAACTCAGATAACTCAGTTCCCTGCTTGCTCTGGGGTTCGGAGCGGAGTATCCATATTCGGGTCTCATAATCAGGGCCGGGCCGTGGGGAGCCATCTGTCGTCATCGAATTGTTGAAAGATGCCGCTTTATGGCCTCGTAGCCTCCTGCGAAGTCGTGTTGGTTTTGCCCGACCACACGTCTTCCCAACCTGATGAGACGGACGTTTGACATGCTTTTCTTGGCTCCAAAGCCGCTGGATGGACAACGGAGTTTGCCCGGCGTGTGGTGGGCTCTCGTTGCCTTGCTAGCTTCTGAAGTTCACGTTCCTGCACAGAGCTCCAGGATCGTCCTGCCGTTTCACCCCCAGTACCGTGAGCTGCGGATCAACGAGATTCAGCCGGTCAACCGGGCCACCACTTACGACCGAACCCAGACACCCGAGCCCTGGATCGAGATTTTCAACCCTGGCAAGAATCCCATCTCCCTCGATCTATATGGCCTGTCTGACTCCTACACCCGGCTTCAGCGATGGCGGTTTCCGAGAGGCAGGACGATCTTTCCGGGCCAACACATTGTGGTTTGGATGGACGGCGAGTCCGCGCAAACCACCCAGGACGAACTCCACGCTTCATTTCGGTTGAAGCCTTTGGGGGGATCTATCGCGCTCTCGGTTCTGGTCAACGGTATTCCCACCATCGTGGATCATGCCGATTATCCCTCCATCCCGACTGATTTCTCCTATGGCCTCGCTCCCTCGACCGCGGGATCGGACCCAACCCAGTACCGTGTTTTCGCCCAACCTACGCCGTGGGAACCCAACATCATTTTGCCTGCCGTGGTTTTGAACGAGTGGCTCGTGCGAACCGCGACGGGGGGTCCGGGTTGGATTGAACTGTATAACGGCAGCCGTGAAACCGTCGACCTGAGCGCATTAACCATCCGCCTGTCCGGACCAGGTTTCCAAGTCCCCCCCTTTACACTCCCGAGGGGGCGCAAGATCGCACCGGGCGGCTTCTATCGGCTGATCGCTGATGAAAACGTCAACGCTAACAACACGGACCCGGTCAACATCCACCTGCCGTGGGTTCTTCCCTCGAGTAGTTTTTCTCTTCAGCTCGAGTCGGATGGGTTCCTGGTCAACCAGATCAACACGAAGAACACATCGCCCACGCGGTCGGAGTCGCGCTATCCGGATGGCGCTCGGTTTTACGAGTATGTCGATCGTGCCACGCCCCTGGCACCGAACGTGGGGCTTCCCAACTGGATCACCCAGCCGACATCTCGGGTCATGAAAGCCGGTAAGGCCTTCAAGTGGAAAGCCGAGGCCTTCGGCACGGCTCCCATCACCTATCGCTGGTTTAACGCCCAGTCTCCAAATCTACCGCTCGTCACAGGTCCTGAGTTCACACTCCTTTCCGCCAAACCGGGTGATTCCGGACTTTATCGATGCGTGGCTTCCAACATCGCCGGAACCCTCCTGGCGGAGTTTCGCATCGAGGTGTTCGAGCCTCCCGGGATCACCCTTCAGACCCCCGTCGAGATTCCCCTTCGCATCGGCGAGAAACTTGCCCTCCCTGCAGGGGTTCTGGGTACGGGCCCTTTCAGTTTTCAATGGAAGCGGAACGGCATCAACATCCTCTCGGCGAACAACCAGGATTATAGGAAGGACCGGCTGGATCTTGAGGACGGAGGCAGCTACACCGCTGTCATTCGCAACGCGACCGGATCCACGCTCAGCGTCCCGGTTCGAGTCATCATGGAAGTGCCTGAAGTTGCGCCCGAGGACTTCTTTGCAGGCAGGTTCAA
>VHDG01000234.1 GCA_016871475.1 Verrucomicrobiota bacterium | reverse complement strand
CCGGGTCCAGGTCGCAGCTCGAGCGAGGCCTCGACATACTTCAGCAAGGGCAGGACTCCACCATCCTTGGTGTCGAATTGAATGCCTTGAAGATTCACGGCGGATCCCCCTCCCGAAACAGAGAACCGGGAATAAAAGGTGCGGATCGCGCCCAGGCATTCCTCCGTCCAGTCTCGTTGATTGATGCTCGAGGAGAACCGGATTCCCTTGGGAAGCAGCACGGAGTGCGCGGCGATCTCCTTCGCGGCGTCCAGGTACTTGGTGAACATGGCCGGCGACATGTTGAGCGAAACTCCGGTGTTCATGAAGCCCTCGCCCGCGGCGCTATCCCCCGGAAACTCTGCGGCTGGATCCAATGAATCCACGCCGGTCAGGTCACGCACTGTGTAGGTGTACTCGGCATTATTGAGCCGTCGGAGCACGACCGGACCCGGGTCCCCCGCACGCGACAGCGCGATCTCATCCAACAACGACCTGGCCCAGGTGAGAAGCAGCTGGCGTTGTGCTTCAGAGGGCTGGGGCTTGTCCTTCGGGGGCATTTCCCCGAGCTCCATCTGCTCGATCAACCCCTGCCAGACGGTGGGATGCTTCAACGCCTGGTCCTTGGAGGAAAACCGTTCGAGATCGAGGTCTCCCTTCTGTTTCTCCGTGGAATGACAGCTTAGGCAGAAATCCTTCAGCAGCGGTTGGATCTCACGGGAGTAGTCTGCAGACTCAACTCGCGCGGGCGCCAGAACCACCATCGAAGAAATCAGGAACCACAGTCTCAGCGGGGTGAACATGGCTGCATCCTAGAAAGGGATGAGCCAATGGCAAGCCGCGAGCTTCGACGACATCAGGGCACCTGCTGACTGACAGCCGCCGGTTTCTGCGTGAGAACCAGCGCATTTCCGATGTCCCTTTCCGATCCACTCGACGGACTGTTGACGACCCGTCCTGCGACCCAAAGCGTCGAAGAACTTCCTCCATCAAAATTCATGGCTTCCTTGCAACCGAGTTTCTGCATGTAAGCCCCGAGCTCCTCGAGAGTCATTCCGATCGATAAATCCCCCTGACGTCCGTCCACCTGTACCAGGAAGATATGAGTGTCGCTGAACCCGACGGCTGATCGTGGATGTCGCTCCACCACCGAACGAAACTTGTACGCACCGCTCACAGGCATGGAGAACTTTTGGGGTTCGCCCTTGTGGACAATGATGTTGCCACCTCCCAAGGCGGTTCGTGCACCTGCAAGACTGGGCTCCGTCATGGGACTGATTTTCAAGACATCGCCCGCCTTGAGCGTTGATGCTTTGCTCACCCGGGGACCAAAGGACACCACCAGCTTGCCCGGTTTCAACGGGGTATCCCCGCCTTGCTGAATGGATTCGACCTTGCCGACGACTTCCTTGCCGACCTGCAGGGGCAACAGGGGCTCCTGACCCGCAGCCACAAGAATTGCCTCTGTGCCACCCGAAGTCCGCGTGCTCGAACCGAGTCGGGGCGTGAAGACAACCGTTTCTTTCGGACTCCGCTCTTCATTGAGACGCGCGGCTGAAACCGTCCCGTCAGGCCAGGTAATGGTGAATTTCGATTCGACAATCCCGATCTCAGGGTTGCCCTGGGCATCGATTCTGAAAACGCTCTGGTCACCCGGCGTGCTGAGATACTCCCCTTCCATGATCTGAATTCCCCGTGGATCTCCGATGTACGGACCGGAGTCCACCGAATAAAAATCGCCGTTGATGGCAACGAGGGGCTTGCCGACTGTTGCAGGCACCGAACGGATTTGCGCCGATAGCTGCGCCAGACCCACCACGGTGTTTCGAGCGATCGTGGTGGTGAAAGCCAGGTCCTTGCGGGTCCGATCAATTTTCACGATGTGCACCGACCACGGCACCTTACGGATCACATCGTTCCAGTATGTGATCCCAGGCAGCTGGATCGCGCCCTTCGGAGTCGTTCCTCCCGAGGTAGGCGTCGGATCCGCGGCTTTGCTGCATGCCGAGAGTAGTCCCAGACAGCATGCGGCCGCCCAGCCCAGAGCATATTGCCGCAGCTGCCCCGACTGCCTTCGTGGCTGTGTTTCCCGAAGCCGCTGCTCGGTTCCGCTCATGGAAAAATTCATGCGGCGTTCTAGCCCATCTCACGGAACGAATCAATGCCTCAACCGACCGCGACCCGAATGATCATCCGGCGGTTGGCCGATGGCTCATGACGTCCGGAGAAAAGCACCGGTTTGAAGAAGCCATCGTCTCGACCGGGGTCGCCGCAGGAGCTTCCCTTGAAAACCTCGCTCCTTGCTCGAAGCCTTGTCCGTCGGCTATCGACGCTCTTCCTGCCGCAGGTCCCTCCATCCCTCCATGTGAGAAGTTACTTTCCAGTGTGAGGAAAGTTTCTGTTCTCCCATCCCAGCCCGTGCCCCGGGTTTTACAGCCCATCCAGATGACCCCTGTTCGGCCGCCCGTGATCGCGACACGATTCCGTTCCGGCTAAGTCATTCTGCAACAAAGTGGTTTCAATGAATCTCGAGGCTGCCGGCAGGAGAGTGACAAGAATTTGGAGCCTCGGCCTGCTCCCCCACCCGCAACCCTTGCGACGGCTGGCACGCAAACCGCTCCCAGGACTCAAACCGAATGAGCTATTCCTCTCCAGCGCCAGCGTCTGAGTCCGGATCTCGGACCGCCCAGAAGCCAATCGCAAGGGTTCTCATCGTGGATGATGATTCGGCGGTCAGAAAAGCCGTGGCCGCGGTTTTTCGCGAAACAGGGTACGAAACCATCGAGGCCCACGACGGGGCTCATGCCATGACCCAGTTCGATGCGGAAAGACCCGACGTCGTGCTGCTCGACGTCAACATGCCCGAGAAGAACGGCTGGCAAGCCTTGGATGCCATCGCGAAGATTGATCCTTTGGTTCCGATCATCGTGATCACCGCTCGTCCCAACCAGCTCGGGGTCGCCACGGGGCGCGGCGTCGACGCTCTCATGGAAAAGCCCCTCGACTTCGATATCCTGCTGGATGCGGTTCAGCGATTCGTGAGTCAACCCATGAAAGATCGGTGTCGTCGGTTGACCGATCCGAATTTCCGTACTGAGTTTCTCTCCCCGGTGCATTGACCCCGCCGGCGCGGGGGTCGAGTTCTGGAATTAGGCATTTTGAACAGGTGACCCGCTCCTGTGCGCTGTCCGCAAATCATGGTGCGTATGGCGGAGAACGAAAAGCCTAGTTTCAGACCTCGGCCCCCGCGTCGCGCGTCATCAGGGAGCGCACCGCCTCAAGGGGTTGCCTGCCTTCGTAGAGAACGGAATAAACCTCGTCGATGATCGGCGTTTCCACATTTTTGGCGCGCGCCAGCTGCCAGGCAGCCCGGGCGGTGGGATAACCTTCGGCAACACTTACGGACTCCGCCAGGACCTGTGCGACCGAATCACCGCGGCCGATTCGCTCACCCAGTCCGCGGTTGCGACTCAGCCTGGAAAAGCACGTTACGGTCAGATCACCCAGCCCGCTCAATCCACCGAAGGAATCTGCTTTGGCTCCGCAGGCCACTCCGATGCGTCGAACCTCCGCGATCCCGCGCGTGACGAGCGCCGCTTTGGAGTTGTCGCCGAACCCCAGTCCATCACCCACACCGGCTGCAATCGCCACCACATTTTTCAACGCACCCCCCAGCTCCACTCCCACCTCGTCTGTGCTGGTATAAACACGAAACCTCGGGGCAAGAAACAGCTGCTGGGTGAGCGCAGCCACCTCTGGATCCTGACTGGCAGCCACAACGGCCGCGGGAATTCCACGCGCGACCTCGATGGCAAGAGTGGGGCCCGACAGCGCGCCTGCCGCCACCCCCGGGATCTCCTGTCGCAAAACACCGCACATCGTCAGGCCGGTCTCGAACTCGATCCCCTTGGTCACGCTCACCACTGCGCGACCTTTCCATCCTCGCAACGCGGCAGCCGTTTGCCGAAAGGCATGTGAAGGCACCGCCAGAACCACAACGTCGGCGTCTCCCGAAGCGGCCAGCAGATCGGTCTCGTAGGTCCAGTCGCGTGGCAACACAACACCGGGCAGGTATCGATGATTCACGCCGTCCCGGCGCGTGTCTTCCAAGTGCCCCGGATGATGACCCCAAAGTGTGAGTCGATGGCCATTGCGTGCCAGCACGATCCCCAATGCAGTGCCCCAGGCTCCGGCCCCGAGGATGGTGATTCTGAGTCCTTGTGATGCGAACCTCGAGCTCATGTTGAGTGGGGGGAGTTCCCGGTGGAAGCCGCCTTCCTGCCGATACGATGCTCCGTGCCTGCGATCAGCCGCCGTATGTTGGCCCTGTGCTTGATGAAGGCGAGCAAGCTCATCGCGCACGAAATCCCGATCATCGACGCGGTGGATCCGGTCAACCATGCCGCAAACGGCAAGACCACCGCTGCCACCAGAGAACCCAACGACACGTATCGGGTGACGGCCAGCACGATGGCAAAGCAGACAAAGGCGATTCCCAATGCGACCGGGACCATCGCGCCCAGCACGCCCGCGCTGGTGGCAATCCCTTTGCCTCCTTTGAACCCAAGCCAACACGTGAAATTGTGCCCCAGGATGGAAGTGAATCCGGCGACGATCGTCAGCCACTCCTGATGCAGCCCACTCATGTCCTTCGGGAGCAGGCCCAAAATCCCAAGCAGGACAGGAATCCCGGCGCAGGCCAGGAACCCCTTCGCAGCATCGACCACCAAGACGAAAATCCCTGGGCCCTTGCCCAATATTCGCATGGCGTTCGTGGCACCGATGTTCCCGCTGCCTACGGTTCGAATGTCGATGCCCTTCGCCTTTGCCACCAGGAATCCTGTGGGCAACGATCCAACGAAATAGCCAATGACGGCGCAAAGAATGAAGGGCAAGACAAGCACCGGCGAGACCATCGAAAGTCCAACGATCCTGTTCAACCTTAAAACGTATGCTGGAACCTCCAGGCGGAACGTTGGGGGGCGCAGGGGAGGTCACCTGCAAATCAAAGGCCGGTTGCTGATGCGATGCGTCAGGGCGACAGTCGCTCCAGCCTGAGATAGTGGCGAGTCGATGGGGCCACGATCTTGAACCATTCGGTCTCAGGGAAAGCACCGCTGACCACCGCCTCCGGCACATAGGGCCCGTCAGGGTTTGAGCTCGTCAGAATCCGATAGCTGTCACCCCGATATCCCGGCCATGAGACCCGCACGACGCCCGGCCGCCAGGGCTCAATCGTCAACCTCAGCGGAGAATCGCTCGTCAGGGGATCCGTCTCCAGCAGCTGTTCTAGGGCATTCGAATGCCCATCACGGTCAAGGTCGTCACTGGCTCGCCCATCAAGACTGCCAAACTTGTCCATCTCCCACGGGTCGCTCAGTCCATCACGATCGGTGTCCACGATGGGTAATCCGCGCACGATAAGCTCCGCCCGGGTGATCATGCCGGTGTTTCCAGGCTCCTCGTCTGTCACTTCAAGCCGCCACCTGCCCCCGGATGGTTCCAGAAAACTGTGAACCGTGTGGTAGGTCCAGTCCACGGGGCCTGCGAACGAGTCAGTGCCCGGACGCTGCAGCGCGCTGCGGGTGCCCAAGGGCGAAACCAGAGTGATCCGCAGATCCCCCCTGCGAGTGTGGGTCGTCTGAAGCCTTAATCCCACATGCTCACAGACACGGGCTTCGGTGACGTCGAACTCGACGACGGCCTTGATGGACGCCAAACGAACCTGCACAGACGAATTGGTCGCAATCAGACCTTCCAGTTCCAGTCCCGCGTTTCGAGCCATGAATACCGCCGGGACATAGGCCCGCTGCGTCCCCGCCATAATCATGCGATCGCTGCTTCCTGTGTTGTCACGAATGATGATCAGGGCGGGGTTCGCGTTCTCCATGTTCCGGATCTTCTCAGCGAATGTGTTCAACCCGCGCCGAAGGATGACTGCCTGACCGGATAAATCCCCCTGCCACTCCGAAAGAGCCTCGGCGGCGTTGGTCAAACTATACTCAGAGGTCCCGTCCTCGGCTTGATACCCCAGACTCGAAGTTACCGGAATCGACATCAGATGCGCAGGTACGCCCTCCCCGGAGACCTCGACCCTCAGACCGTCATCAGGAATCAGGAGGTTCGGAGTCGCAACAACTGAGGTTGTTTGTGCCTGGCCCCGAGGTTTCCAGGCCTGTGCCAGCGCAACCGCCAGGCCCGCGTGCGGAACACCAAACCCGAGATTCAAGCTCACTTCGAGCCCCGCTCCATTCTGCACCAGCAAAGGATCCTCCCGGTCAAAGTGCTGGGCAGACAGGAGAAGAGCCTGCTGGACATCCCGGTAGCTCAGTTCAGGACGCGCTGAGAGCATCAATGCAACGAGTCCCGAAATGATGGGCGTGGCGCCGGAGGTTCCTGTGAACCCGGTGTTGTCGTATCGATAATCCGAGAGGTCGCTGTTGCCGAAGACGAAATTCCTGCCGGCGGATCCCACCAGATCGGTCGTGAACAGCGTCGGATAGTTTAGATCCAGACCTCCATTCCCGGGCAACACATCGTTGCTCAAACCGGC
>VHDG01000233.1 GCA_016871475.1 Verrucomicrobiota bacterium | reverse complement strand
GAGAAAATCGACGCGGCAGGGATCCGCCAGGTCCTAGACGACAAGGCTCTTCACCAAAGGGTGCCCGTGCTGGGGATCTGCCTGGGGATGCAGCTGCTGACACGCGGCAGCGAGGAGGGAAAACGGCCGGGCCTGGGCTGGATCCCCGCGGACACGCGCCGACTCCCCGGTGACCTCGGCATCAAGATCCCGCACATGGGATGGAACGTTGCGGAACGCACGCGCACATGCCCGCTCACGGAGCGGCTCGAAGGCGAGATCCGCTTCTACTTCGTGCACTCGTACTGCGTGCAGACGGACGATCCGCGCGATACGGTGCTCCGAACGCGGTACGGCGTCGATTTCGCTGCGGCCGTCCAGCGCGACAACATCATGGGCGCGCAGTTCCACCCAGAGAAGAGCCACCGGTTCGGGATGCAGTTGTTGCGAAACTTCGCGGAGCTCCCATGCTGAGGACAAGGGTGATCCCGGCGCTTCTGGTCCGCGACGGCTGCCTGGTGAAGACCGTTCGGTTCGGGCGCTTCGCGTATGTGGGCGACCCCTGCAATACCGTGCGGATCTTCAACGAGCTCGAGGTCGATGAGCTTCTTGTGCTTGACATCTCCCGGGATCGGGCCACGCGCGGACCAGACCTTCGCCTCATCGCAGATCTTGCCGACGAGTGCTTCATGCCGCTCGGCTACAGCGGCGGAGTCCGTTCGCTCGATGATGCGCGCGCCATCTTTGCCACCGGTATCGAGAAGGTAGTCATCAACACTGCCGCAGTGGCGAGACCCGATCTCATCGGAGAGATTGCGACCGTTTACGGGAGCCAGGCCGTGATCGTGTCAATTGATGTCAAGCGTGGCCTGCTCGGAGCGCAGACGGTTCGGACTGGGAACGGGCGTCGGCGCACGGGGCTCGATCCGGTGGCATGGGCGAAGGAGGCCGCGCGGCTTGGCGCCGGCGAGATTCTGCTCACCTCCATCGACCATGAGGGCACCTGGGACGGTTTCGACCTCGATCTTGTGCGCCGAGTCGCCGATGCCGTGACGGTGCCAGTCATTGCGCATGGCGGAGCGGGCAGCCTGCAGGACATCGGCGATGCCGTGGCCAAGGGTGGCGCCTCGGCGGTCGCCCTCGGAAGCATGGTGGTGTTCCAGAAGCGTGGGATGGGTGTGCTGGTGAACTTTCCGGATACCCTCTCACTAAAGGGGATCCTCGGTTGAGCAGCGACTTTCACTTCACGTTCGCGGGTTTGGAGCGGCAGTACCGAGCCGCCCTGGATCTGGGCTACGAGTTTCTGACGTGCCATGACTACGCCGCACGGAAGCGCGCACTGCCGGCCCTCACTGTCGTGAACCGCGTAGACATTGACGTGTCGGTACGGAAGGCGGAACGGCTATTGGCGATCTTCGATCGACTGCGGATCAAGGCGTCATTCTTTGTGCGCCTGCATGCCAGCGAGTACAATACATTCTCTTTCGAGAACTACCGCATCCTCAAGGCGATCCGAGACAGTGGACACGAGATCGGATACCACAGCGAGGTCATCGATCAGGCGGTCATCTGGCACGAGGATGCCGCGGAGTGCCTCATGCGCGACATTGATGTCCTCAATCGCATGCTCGGCATCTCGGTGAGAGGTATTGCTAGCCACGGTGGCATGACCGGCCTCAACAATCTCGACTTTTGGCGGGACCGTTCCCCTGCCGACTTCGGGATGGCCTACGAGGCATACGACAAGACGGACGCTTTCGGCCTCTTCGACTCATCCTTTTACATCAGCGATTCCGAGTGGACCCGGTGGAAGTGCTACGACCGTGGCACCCTTTGCGCTGGCGACCGAAGGTCCTTCGAGGAACATGCGCGGATCAAGCGGCCGCTCGTGTACCTGCTCATTCATCCCGACACGTACTACGACGGACATTGCTATGAGTGACCACTACGCCTACCAGGACGTCCTGCCACTTCTCAGTCCGTATCAGCGAGAGTTTGTTTCAATCGAGTATGGCCGCGGGGAAAAGTCTTACCAGGATCGATTGCGCTTCATTGGCCTGTCTGGTCAAGGGCGAGTCCTGGATGCTGGCGGCGGCATCGGAAACTGGGCCATTGCATTGGCTCACAACAACCGGGAAGTCGAGGTTGTTGACTTGAGTTCTGAGCGCATGCTCGTAGGGAAAATGCTTTCGGAGCGGCTCAATGTGAACAACATTGCCTTCCGCTACGGAAACATTGAGTCTTTGCCATTTCCTGAGGCGAGCTTTGACGCCGTTATTTGTTACAGCGTATTCATGTTTGCTGATGGAAACAAAGCAGCCGCTGAATTCTATCGTGTCTTAAGGCCAGGGGGCCGACTCTACATCATGGTTGACTTGTGGCGTTGGCAGCTTGCCCCTTTCATACCTCCATCAAGGTGGGGGAGGGGTCTAGCGTGGTTTGGAAAAAGATGGTTGTTGAGAGCTCTCGGAAGAAACGTCACTGCGTTGTATACGCGCAATTCATTTGAGATCCTTATCAGGAGTAAAGGTTTCAAAATAGTGTCTTCAGGACAGGATGGTTTCGCAACATTTAACACGAAGATTACAGAATCAGCTGGCAAATTTCGATTCTACCCCACCGATGAAACTGGAAAAGAGAAGCTTTGGGAAGTGTGTGCAACAAAACCTAATGTAATGGACTCGTAATGATGACTCAATTTGACACGATAATCATCGGGTCAAGCCCTCTTTTCATGTTGGAAGCCCTTGTGAGGACAATGTGTAGTGAAAAAGTTCTGCTTCTTGAAAAGCATTCATTACTGGGGGGGGGGGGGGGGAGCGCTAGTCATTTTGGCTATGAGTTGGATTCAGGTGTTCATCTTTTATATAAATGTCCTTATTGGAAATCCCATGCCGGTTTATATCGCTGGTTAGCTGGCTTATCCAACACAAGTTTTACAGGTTTAAGACCTCAGCCATTTGGGGACGTCCGTGCGGGATTAATTAGCCCTCCAGAGTTGTCATTTGGGTCACGTAAAAATAACGGCCTCCTGGAAGCAGTTAAAAACCTAGCGACCATCTCATTTGCAAATATCCTCTACTTGCTAGGCGATCGCTATTTGTTTCCAAGCAAAGGAACAGGTAGGTGGGTCAAGGATCTGGAAGAACAACTGATTAAATATCGTTGCACGATCAAGGCAAATACTCGTGTGAATTCAATCGAGATCAACCACAATGCTTGTATCGTCTCTGATGGCAACGGGAATTCATTCGGCGGATATTCCGTAGTGACAAGTAAAAGAGTGCATGTGGATGAAACCGTTGTAAATAACTCACGCGTCTCTTTTGAGATTCAAAAAGCCATTCTTTATCATTGTTTTATCCTGATTGAAAGCAATACTGAATCACGTCCATTAATTGCTAAATTCTTAAACGACCAAGTTGTATTCGCGATAGCGGATCTATCCTTTACTGTATGTGGGGACCGGAAATTACCAACAGGTCAGAGGATTATAGCCTTTGCGCTGCAAAAGAGGATTGACCCAGAAGAGATTGAACCAAGGTCGCTATTGGATCTTTTGAAGAGGCGAAAGATTATTGAGTATTCTGCCAGACTTCTTAGCTATGAGTTCTCAGAATATGAATCAATTGAGTCAACCCCTAGTCCCCATTCCTTGCCCGCTGGTGTAAATCGACTAGAGATATTGTCGTACGACAATATGACTAGAGGTTTGCAGAGTCGTCTTCCTAAGTGGAAAGCACAATTGCGGTCAAAACAGGTAATCATTCGATGAAGATAGCTTTCATCGGCAACATGAATAACAATAATTTTGCCATGATGCGGTACTTCCGCGATCTTGGCACAGATGCCCACCTGTTGCTGTACTCGAATGACGGCAGGGGAACCCTGAGCCACTTCACACCTGAGGCGGACACCTGGGAACTGGATCGATGGGCGCCCTTCATCCACCAGACTGTCATCCCCAACGCGCCAGTAGCCGCCTTCGACTTTCCGCTGTCTACCGCTGTTGGGGTCAGGTCAGCACTGCGAAGGCTCACCGGTGCACAGGACTCCGCTGTAGGAGCGGTAACTCGAGCGCAGCTGCGTCGCGCGTACGGCGGGTACGACCGGCTGATTGGCTCTGGCTCGACGCCAGCAGCACTGTTGCGGATAGGTCGAGCACTCGATGTCTTTTACCCCTACAGCCCGGGCGTGGAGTTCCTCGGTTCAAGCTGGTTCACCGTAGGGTTTCGGAGCTCATGGCAGCGCCGGTTCCTGTACGGTGCAGTCCGCCGCCAGCAGATGCTTGGCCTCTCGCATGCCCGCGTTGTCGTGTGCACCGATCGCGAAACAACCGGGGCCGTGCTTGCAGAATTCGGCGTTCCAAGCTTCCAGCAGACCATCCCGATGGTCTACAACCGGGAAAGGTCGCCAGCAGATGCCCCGACGGCGTCACTTGCCAAAGCCCACGTCGCGCTTCGTGAGGCTGGACTGACCATGCTTCACCACGCGAGATTGATGTGGCAACAGCGGGGTTCGTGCGCCGGCGAAGAGCATCTGCACTCCACCAAGAACTCTGACTGGCTTATCCGTGCATTCGCAGCGCTCGTGGCTGCGCGACCGAGCGTGTGCCCGCGCCTCTTCATCGTGGAGTATGGCCCCGATGTCGAAGCCACGAAGGAGCTTGTGGCGCAACTTGGCATTCAGAACGCGGTGACCTGGCTCCCGAAGATGGCGCGCCGGGAGCTGATGTGGCTTCTCGGACGCGTTTCGGTCGGCGTCGGCGAGTTCATGAATCCGCGCTGCATGATTTGGGGCGGAACTGGTTGGGAGACACTGGCGTCGGGCAAGCCGCTGCTGCAGGGGTTCCGGTTTGAGGAGGGCGAGTTCGCCGACTTCTACGGGTATCCACCTCCCCCGATGCTGCCCGTCAAGGCTGAATCGGATGTTCTGGAGCACTTGCTTTTCGTCGCCGACCACCCTGAACAGGCGGCCGAGATCGGCAGGCGCGCCCGTGGGTGGTTCGACACTTACAACGGCATTGCGCTGGCCAAGAAGTGGCTCGCGCTCGTCACAGACCCACCGGGATCCGCGCAGCCCGCGACCCCTACGCCATGCTGAGGCACGCTTTTGTCGCCCGACACTGAACGGACAAGCGGCCTCACTCCGAGGGGCCGGCTGAAGTTCCTGCTGCGCGACTCCGCGCTCTATGGCGGCGCGGCTGCCATCAGCAAGGCCTTCGGGCTCGTCACATTCCCGATACTTGCCAGACACTTCAGCGTTGCGGAGTACGGGGTGCTCGACTACTTCCTGACGTTCGCCAGCCTGCTCGCCGTGCTGCTCATCTTTGGGCAGGACTCTGCAGTGGCCAGGTACTTCTACGAACATACCGACCGGGACGAGCGCCGGCAGCTGATCTCCCAGTCCCTACTCTTCCAGATCGCCGGCGTGGCGCTGGTTGCACCGATCCTGTGGCTGCTCGCTGATCGCATATCCGCTGCGCTGCTGCCCTCCGAGCAGGCGATGCGGGTGCCCGAGCTCCTGCGGTTGGTTGTGCTGCAGCTTCCGTTTCTCCTGCTCATCAACTTCTCGCAGAACATCCTGAAGTGGACGTTCGATAGAACGCGGTTCCTCGCGATCTCGCTGGGCATGACGGTGTTTCAGGCGTCAGGACTACTCATCGCAGTCCTGGTGTTTGATGCAGGCATCCGGGAGGTGCTGATCGTGTACCTCGCCACAAGCTCCGTGTTTGGCACGCTCGGGCTGCTGTTCGTGCGGAAGTGGCTTGTGTGGCCGCGGGGCTTCGGCCACCTGCGAGAGATGCTGCCCTTTGCGGTGCCACTGGGGGTGATATGCGTTGCCGGAGCGTTTGCGCCCACGCTCGAGCGGACGCTGACCGATCGACTGCTGGGCACCACCGACCTAGGTCTGTATGCGGCGGGCACCAAGGTCGCCATGCTCGTTGGTTTTGTGGTCGGGGCCTTCCAGACAGCATGGGGCCCCTTCTCGCTGTCGATCTACCGGCAACCGGATGCGGCGCACACCTACAACCAAGTATTGCGGCTGTTCGCGCTTGGCATCTGCGTGTTCGTGCTCGGGCTGTCGCTGCTGGGCGGGCTGATCATCCTGGTCCTCGCCTCCGACCGTTATAGCGGGGCGTCCGTGGTGGTGTTTCCGCTTGCGATGGGCTTGGCGGTCCAGGCGACGAGCTGGATCACGGAGGTTGGCATTGGGCTGTCGAAGCGAAGCCATCTCAATCTGTACCCCTACCTTGTGTCGCTGGTGATCTCGCTTGGTGCGATCTGGTTTTTGGCGCCTGTGCTCGGACTGTTCGGGGTGGGCCTTGGCGTGCTGCTTGGGCATCTGATCAAGGCGATTGTTGCCTCATGGCTTGCTCAGCGCGCCTATCCCTTGCCCTGGACCTACACACCTGTAACCATGTTAATGGCAGCCACCATCGCAGTTGGCTTGCTGTCCGCCTGGCTTGGGCAGCGCTTTGGCGGCCGCGTGCAGGCAGTCGCCATTGCGGCGAGCATCCCGTTGATTTGCCTCGTGGGGTGGCGGCTGCTGT
>VHDG01000232.1 GCA_016871475.1 Verrucomicrobiota bacterium | reverse complement strand
AACGGCGTGTCTTTCAATTTCCCGAGCAACGCGATGATTTCAGCCAGGGGCTATGCAGTGGTGGCGAAGAATCTGGCCCGGGTGCTGGGTAACTACCCGAACCTGACGACGGCGAATGCCTATGGAAACTTCTCCGGGACGCTGGCGAATTCGAGCGATCGCATTCAACTCTTCATGCCTGAGCCTGTGATCGGCACGAACTCCACGGGCAGTGCCACAACCAATACGGTGCGCATTCTGGTGGATGAGGTGGCTTACGCGGACGGCGGGCGATGGGCGGAATGGGCGGATGGCGGGGGCAGCAGCCTCGAGCTGATCGATCCCGAGAGCGACAACGCCCTGGCACCCAACTGGGCCGCGAGCGATGAAACCAAGAAGTCCGAATGGACCAAGGTGGAGTTCACGGGCCGTGTGGACCTGGGCGGGATGGAATCGCCCGGACAGCTTCATGTGTTTCTCCAGGATGCCGGTGAAGCCCTGCTTGATGATGTCGAGGTTTTTATCCTCGGAAGCACCAACTTGGTTCGCAATAACGGGTTTGAATCAGGGTTAACCGGCTGGACGGTCCAGGGAACTCACGAAGAATCGATACTCGAAACCCGCGAAGGATATAACAACAGCAGGCAGTCGCTTCGCATACGCGCGAGTGCGCGCGGTGATGTGGGTGGGAACCGTGTTCGCACCGGGCTTGCTCAGACCTTGCCGAACAACGCCATCGCGACGATTCGGGCCAAGGTTCGATGGCTGGCAGGCACCCCACACATCCTGATCCGACTGCGCGGAAACTATCTTGAATGTCCCGGAGTGATGACCTTGCCCAGGCGGCTCGGCACCCCGGGTGCGATGAACAGTCGGTCGGTGCCGAACAGTGCTCCGGCCATTCATGAGGTCGCCCACTTCCCGGTGCTGCCCGCACCTTCCCAGGATGTCACCGTCACCGCGCGCATCTCTGATCCCCAGGGGATCGCCCGGTTCGTGTTGAGCTACCGTGTTGACGCCACGGGTGGGACGACAGGGACCCTGGACATGAAAGATGATGGAACGGGCGGGGACGCAACCGCCGGGGACGGTCTCTATTCAGCAACGATCCCGGGCCAGGGTTCGGGTGTCATGGTGGCTTTCCACCTTCAGGCGACGGACAGCGCGACCCCGTCGGCCTCGGTGCTATTTCCCAACGACGCTCCGACCCGTGAGTGTCTGGTCCGGTTTGGAGAGCCGCAGATTGCTGCGACTGCGTTTGGCAGTTACCGATACTGGATGACTGCGGCGGGCGTGAACCGTTGGCGAGTACGGGGAAAGCAGAGCAACCATCCGTTGGACTGCACCTTTGTTTATGGCAACTACCGGGTCCTCTACAATGCACAGACTCTCTACAGCGGGAGCCCGTGGCATACACCCGGGTTCAATGGTCCTACTGGCAGCGATGCCGTGTGTGACTACATCCTGAGAGCGCCTGCCGACGATCTCCTGCTGGGAGCCGAGGACTTCGTTGTAGGGTCGATTGGAAACACGGACAACGATGCCAGCAAACTGGCTGAGCAATCCTCGTACTGGATCGCACGGAAGATGGGCATACCGTACAACCACAGACGTTTTGTGTTCGTTTACTTCAACGGAGTTCGACGTGCCAGTTCGCTCTACGAAGATACCCAGCAGCCCAGCAGCGACGTGATTGCCCAATACTGGCCTGATGACACCGATGGGCCGCTTCACAAGATCGAGGATTGGTTTGAGTTTGATGATTCAGGCGACAACAAGAGCGGTAACGTGGATGCCACGCTGGACCAATTCCTCACGCTTGAAGGCAAGAAAGTAGCCCGCTACCGCGTATGCTGGAGGCCTCGTGCGGTGGGAGCTGGAGAGGACCCCAATGATTTCACACAACTGTTCAAGGTGGTGGATGCGCTGAGCTCGGCTGGACCCGAGCCCTACAATACGCTTCTTCCTGAGATCGTGGACATCCAGAACTGGCTGAGCGTGTTTGCGATGCAGCACATCGTGGGTAACTGGGATGCCTATGGCTACAACCGCGGCAAGAACATGTACACCTACAAGCCCACCCGGGGGAAATTCCATCTGCTGCTGTGGGATATCGACTTCGATCTTGGGTCCGGCAGCGATGGTCCAACCACCGACCTTTTTATCACCAACGAGCCGATGATCGGCAGGCTTTACAGCAATCCTTACTTCCGCCGCATGTATCTGAGGATCTGCATGGAAGCCGCTGATGGCCCGTTGCGTGCCGAGGTATTCGCCCCGACGCTGGATGCGAAGCTCAAAGGCCTCATCGACAATGGAGGTGCGCCGACATCACCCTCCTTCATCAAGGACTATGTTCGAGATCGGCGGAACTACCTGCTCGGGCTGCTCCCACGGACGAACTTCACGGTGTTCGGCAGTGCGTTCATTGCCACAAACGCCCCGATGATCACTCTCACGGGCGCTGCTCCCGTATCTGCCGAATCGATCTATGTGAACGGCCAGACGTATCCCACCGCCTGGTCAGTGATCAGCAGCCGTCCCTTCTTCTGGTCCATGCGTGTTCCCATCGATGCCGGCACCAATGATCTTGTCATCGAAGCCCGTGATCGGTTCGGATCGGTCATTAGCAACGGCGTTCAAAGGGTCACGGTTGTCTCATCCAACACACCCGTGCCGGCTGAAGGCAATGTCGTCATTTCTGAGATCGCCTACCTGCCTGAACAGCCTGACGCAGGCTATGTGGAGATTCACAATCGAAGTGCTACCACTGCCTTCACCCTGACCGGCTGGCGGTTGTCGGGTGTGGATTTCAACTTTCCACAAGGAGCAGTGCTTCCGCCCAGAAGTTACCTCGTCATTGCCAAGGATCACTTCACATTCGGCGCGCGATTCGCTTTCCGCGTGCCCGTCATTGGTGAGTTCGATGGCAACCTCGACCCTGAAGGTGAAGTGATCAGCCTGCTTAGACCCGGCTCAGCAGCAGGCGAAATGTTGGTGGTCGATCGTGTGCGTTACGAGGCCAACCCGCCATGGCCGCTTTCTCCTGCTGTTGACGGCGTATCACTGGAAGTGGTGGATGGCGCGCAGGACAACAGCCGGTCAAGCAACTGGAGGCCGGGCGGAACCGAATGGCGCTTCGTGAGTGTCACGGGTCGGCCTGGGAATACCAATTTCTTCCTCTACCTGACTTCAACTGGCGACGCCTATGTCGACGACATCAAGCTCGTGACCGGTACCCAAGCCGAGGTGGGCGAGAACCTGATTCCAAACGGCGGCTTTGAAGAATCATTGAGTTCCGCCTGGACAATCGGTGCGACACACCGTGAGAGCGCCATCAGCTCATCCATCAAGCAGTCCGGCGGAGCATCCCTCCAGATCCGTGCAAACGCTGCGGGCAGCGCCAGCACGAATGGAGCCTTGTATCAAACAGGCCTTCCGGTTAAAACCAACGAGACTTACACCCTGAGTTTCTGGGTGCGATACGGCGAGCGACCCTCCGGCGCAAACCTGGTCGCCCGGTTCAACCCAGGCGGGACCCTGGGCATTACCCAATCTCTGAATCGTGTCTTTGGTTCCCCCGGTGCACCCAATGTCTCTGCCGGAACCATAGCCGCCTATCACCCGCTGTGGCTCAATGAGATCTCGCCTTTCAACTCCTCAGGAGCCACCGATCCACAAGGTGAGCGCGATCCCTGGGTCGAGCTGTACAATGCCGGGACGGCCCCAGTTGACCTGGCTGACTACCGGCTTTCGGATTCCTATGGGAATCTCGCAACGTGGAGTTTCCCCGCTGGCTCCGTTATCCAGGGAGGCGAACGCCGGTTGATCTGGATTGATGGCGATGCTGATGTCTCCAATGCACTGGATTGGCATACCCCCTTCCGTGCTCAGCCCACGGAGGGATCGATCATCCTCAGCCAGATCGTCAGCGGACAGCCCAGAGTGGTGGATTATCTGAACTACTCGGATCTTCGTTCGGATGAATCCTATGGATCATTCCCCGATGGTCAGCCTTTCTACCGCCTGGCGATGTCTTTCCCGACACCCGGGGCTGCGAACAACGGAGCATCCAAACCGCTGGCTGTTCGCATCAACGAATGGATGGCGAGCAATACGGGGTTCATTCTGGATCTGTCGGATGTTCCACCCGCTGCGGATGATTGGTTCGAGCTGTTCAACCCGGGCCGCACCGACGCGGATCTGGGCGGCTACTATTTGACGGACAGCTCTCAGAACCGGACCCAGTTCCGGATTCCTGCCGGGACCATCATTCCTGCCGGCGGTTACCTGTTGGTGTGGGCTGACAACAGCCCGGGTCAGAACTCCACAAACTCAGCCGATCTGCATGTTAACTTCCAATTGGCGCGCGGCGGCGAAGAACTAGGTCTGTATGGGGCGGATGGAGAGGTCATCGACCTGGTGAGGTTTGGCACCCAGACCAACAACATCAGCGAAGGCCGTATCCCTGACGGTGGAGCCACACGGGTCTTTTTCGCACAACCCACGCCGAGGTCGGCGAACCAGCTTGGCGGCAACAACACGCCTCCCACGCTTGCGCGCGTTGGTAACAAGATCATGAACGAACGTACCCGCCTGACCCTGGATCTCTCCGCCACGGACGCCGAAGAAGAGACCAGCCAGCTGGTCTTCAGCCTCGATCCAGGTGCGCCCGTCGGAGCGTCGATCACTCCGCAGGGCCGGTTTGTCTGGCGCCCGTCGGAAGCACAAGGCCCGGGAGTCTTCCCTGTGACCTTCCGTGTTCGAGACAACGGCACGCCGAGCCTCATCGCGGAGGAGTCCATCAACATCACCGTCCGCGAAGTGAACCTTCCCCCTGTGTTCGCTGATCAGCGTGGGCGTTATGTGACCGTCGGTGACACGCTGTCGTTCAGCACAGGTGTGGATCTGGACCAGCCCGCCCAGGCGGTCCTCTTCAGGCTTGAATCGGAAGCTCACGCAGGGTTGTCGGTGAACCCTGTCACCGGTGTCCTCACCTGGAAACCCACGGCCGATCAGGCCGGTCGAAGCTACACCGTGGTGGTTTCGGCTACTGACAACGGTGTGCCGGTTCTGTCCAGCAGCGCGTCTTACATCATCTTCGTTTCGAGCGCGGATCAGTCATCGATCGTCGTCCAGGCCAGCTCAGAGGCTGGCGGGATCGTCCTCACCTGGCCATCGGCTCCTGGAGATCGGTTCCAGGTGGAAACCAAGAGCGATCTAGCCGGTCAGTGGGTGCCCCTCGGCAATGTCATCACCGCGACAGGTGCTTCATCTCAGGCCCGGGATACGTTTGGAGGACTCATGAAGTTCTACCGGATCACGAAGCTGTAGGCTTGCCGTCAGAATCAAGGTAAGGGTCCCCTTGGGTATTCGCCCCCAAGGGGACAATTCCCATCGGCATGTCGCCCTGGGCTGTTGCCCCTGGCCATTCCCGGGTCATTCGTCCGTGGTCTCGTGGAAAACCAGAGATCCCGTGATCCGGAGTTAGTCTGAAAGAACCAGTGAGCAGACACGTTTATTTCTCCTATGAGATACCCTGTGTCATTCCTTGTGTTCGCGGTGCTTCTTCTGGGGGGAGGTCTGAAACTTTCCGGTCAAACTTCAGTGAGTCCTGAGCATTTCTACTCACTGAACGGACCACGAAGTGTCATCGATATTGGGAACGACCTCGCGTTGGACACGTCAGACAACGTTTTGCTCACAGGTCGAATCGATGGGAACGGACCAGCCCCCATCTATCTGGGTGACATGATTGCTCTACGCCTTTCCTCTGAAGGAGTTCCTTCGTGGACTCGTACAGTGTCACTCCCTGGGAATATCGCGGAGGAAGGCATTCTGGTTGCCTCCGATCAGCTTCAGAACGTGTATGTGGCTGGCTATGCAGCCACTCAACCCTACGGACCCGATGTGCTCCTCGCCAAGTTCTCGTCCACCGGGGAGCAGCTTTGGCAGGTTCAGTACAGTTCTCCCACGAACAACAGTCCGGCGGGATCCAGCGCCGACTTTCCGCGGAAACTCCACGTAACTCCTGACGGAAGTCGAGTTGTTGTTGCCGGGGTTGCTGGGGGGTGTTTCAAGACAATCGACCCATGTTTGTCGCAGCCTTCGGATCCGACGGCCGCCTGCTCTGGGAAGATGTCTACTCGAGCCCATCCGATGTTACTCAGCAGGTAAATGGTCTTTTGAGCGACTTCTCCGGACTGCTCTACGTGGGGGGCATCCAGACCTCGTGATCTACGCTAGCGATGGCACCAGGGTGGGGGCTCACAGTTTGTGGGCACGGGTCCTGGTGATGGATCCATTGGGTCGGATCGTCGCAGGAGGCGAGCGATTCGAGGAGGATGCTGAGGAAGATTTTGTCGTTCGGAGGCTCGATCCTGGGAGCGGTGAGGTGAGCTTTCTAGGCCGGTATGATGGCACCTACAATCATGCGGACTTCATCACCGACCTGGTGGTGTTAGCGGATGGATCCATCTATGCCCTGGGAGGAACCACTCTCAACTGTCAATGGAGAGAGACACGTGACGGTCCGGAGCAGGAATGCGTCGACG
>VHDG01000231.1 GCA_016871475.1 Verrucomicrobiota bacterium | reverse complement strand
GAGCTCGCGCTCCACGCGCAGGACCCGCTCGGCCAGGAGCGGGGCGAGCTGGGTGTAGCTCGGGAGCCCGAGGGCAGTTTGGAGGTAGCGGGTGGCACCGCCTGGAGGTGTAGTCTCTGGAGCCATGAAAGTTCAACGGGTTCGCGTTCGAACGCCATGGACAACGCGACCTGCCGCGGAATGCGTTCCCAACGGATGCGCTCGCGCGCCTCGGCGGTCATCGCCTGCCAGCGTTTAATGTTCTCGGTCCAGTTCACTGCCGGACAATAGAGCCGAAGTTAGCGGACAGGCCAAGGTCGAAGATGATGCCGGAATTGGGTTTGTTCATCGGGTAAAGGGTCATTCGGCAGCGCGCACCACTTCACCTGCGTGTGCCGAAGTTTCGGCTGCAGAGTGCAGGAGGGCTCATGAGAATTCAACTGCGGGATGCCCTCGCGCTGCTCCGATTTTCGAGTGGCAATTTTCGATTTCCAATTGCCAATAGAAAATCTGCAATTGGCATTCGCCTTGTCTTCTTCCTCCGCGCTCTCCGCGCCTCCGCGTGAGGCTTCTCCGATTTCCGAGCGGCGATTTTCGATTTTCGATTGAGTGCATCCTCTTCGACGCGGATTCGTTGAGGCTCATGGCTGGGATTGGTTCACGCGGAGACGCGGAGACGCGGAGGTGGGGAGATTGTTGACGATGCGATGGAGACCTTCCTTGAGCGTTGCAGCTCCGAAGTTGATGAGCAGTCCGACGGGAAGGTTCATCAGGCGGAGATAAGTCAGCACTTGCTTGCTGTGAACGGGGGCGAGTTTTTCCACGGACTTGAGTTCCACAACCACGCGACCTTCCACGAGCAGGTCTGTGCGGAAGCCTTCCTCGAAAGCCATCCCGTCGTATTCAAACCGAATGACCTTCTGCCTCTCGACATGGAATCCCCGCCTCTCCAACGCCCGAGCCAGCACTGCTTCATAAACCGACTCCAGCAGCCCCGGCCCCAGCTCCATGTGAATCTTGAGCGCCGCATCTACGATCGCTCCAGTGATGTCATCCAGTTCCTTCATAGCTTCCTCCTCCGCGTTCTCCGCGCCTCCGCGTGAGACTTCTCCGGTTTTCCAAGTGGCGACTTCCGATTTCCAATTGCCAATAGGAAATTTGAAATTGGCCCGGCCTAAGATGGCGCACAGGTCCGCAACCCATGGATACAACCAAGCCCCTGGAGACACTCCTGCAGCCTTGAATATACCTCGCCTGCTCTAGGGAAAGCCCTCCTTCGTTCTCTGAACTTCGGCGGGCAGCCTTCGCTGGCCTGCCAGCCGTCCTGTCCACCGAAGCCCTTATGGGGGCGAAGGTGGAAGCTGGCCGTCAGGGCCAGCGAAGGCTGGAGGCGAGGGTCGGAATCGAACCGACGAATGCAGCTTTTGCAGAGCCGTGCCTTACCACTTGGCTACCCCGCCGCCTAAATTGAGGGGCAATCTTCCTTGTCCGGATTCCACACGCAAGATTTTTCCCGCTTAACTGCCGCGACTGCCGCCCTGTGGGGACCCATCTCATTTTTCTCGAGGCGTGTGCGTCTCCCGTCCCGTCCCCTCGTAATCGAAGGAAGAAGGAAGAAGGAAGAAGGAACATGGAACATGGAACCACGAACCAAGAACCAAGAACCAAGAACCAAGAACCACCCCCTCACACTTGAAACCCCGGCCCTAACTCGAGTTACCCACTGCAGGACCGAAATCCGGGGCAACAAGGAGAAACAGTCGATTACGATTACGAGTATGAGTATGAGGGGACGAGAGGAGAGAAGGTCACCACCCCCGTTGCCGGCAGGATGCCAGCACTCCCAGGGTGGGTTACCCCGAAGTCTCGCTCAGCTCTTCCGTCCGATTGAATCTCAGGGCAATGAGGTCTCGCCCATCAACCAACGGTCACACTCGCGAGCCGCGGCACGGCCTTCGTTGAAGGCCCAGACCACCAAACTCTGCCCTCGCCGACAGTCGCCGGCGGCAAAGACCTTCGCGATGCTCGTCTGATGCTTGCCATGCTCCGCTTTCACGTTCGTCCGCGGATCACGCTCCACTTTGAGCGCGTCAAGCAACGGCTGCTCAGGGCCAACAAAGCCCATCGCCAATAACACCAGCTGCGCAGGCACCACCCGCTCCGTCTCAGGCAGTTCCACAGGAATAAACTGACCCTTGTCGTTCTTGTCCCACTTGATGTCCACCAAGTGCACGCCACTCACCTGCCCTTTGTCGTCAGAGATAAATCGCTTCGCCGTCGTCAGATAAATGCGCGGATCAGCACCAAACCTCGCGGCAGCTTCCTCCTGCCCATAGTCCATGCGGTAAACCTTCGGCCACTCAGGCCACGGATTGTCCTTGGCCCGCTCCATCGGCGGCTTCGGAAGAATCTCAACCTGAACCAGGCTCCGACACTTGTGTCGCAATGATGTCCCAACACAGTCCGTTCCCGTGTCGCCGCCACCAATCACGATCACATCCTTGCCTTCTGCATTGATGAAGCTGGCGTCCGGCGAACCAGAAACGACGGCCTTGGTGTTGGCGGTCAGGAAATCCATCGCGAAATGAATGCCCTTCAGCTGTCGCCCTTCAATGGGCAGATCCCGGGGCTTCGTGGCTCCTGTGCAGAGAACGATCGCATCGTGATCGGAGAGGAGCTTCTCGGCGGCCAGATCCTTGCCCACTTCCGTGTTGCAGACAAACTGGATGCCTTCCTTCTTGAGGACCTCCAGCCGACGAAGGACCACCTCCTTCTTCCCGAGCTTCATGTTCGGGATGCCGTACATCAGCAGCCCGCCTGGGCGATCTGCACGTTCGAAAACGGTGACGGAATGGCCGGCCTTGTTCAGCTGAGCGGCGGCGCTCAAGCCCGCCGGTCCTGATCCAACGACCGCCACCTTCTTACCGGTCCGCTTCGAAGGCGCTTCCGGCACGACCCAACCCTGCTCCCAACCATGATCGATGATCGTGCACTCGATGTTCTTGATCGTCACCGGCGGGGAGTGGATGCCCAACACGCAGGAACCCTCGCAAGGGGCAGGACAGACCCGGCCCGTAAACTCAGGAAAGTTGTTGGTCTTATGAAGGCGCTCAAGCGCCTCCTTCCAAAGGCCGCGGTAAACCAGGTCGTTCCACTCAGGAATCAAGTTGTTGATCGGGCATCCCGAGGCCATGCCGCTGATCAGCGTGCCGGTATGGCAGAACGGCACTCCGCAGTCCATGCAGCGGGCGGCTTGTTCCTTGAGTTTCTTCTCCTCCATGTGGAGATGAAATTCATGCCAGTCTTCAACCCGCTTCAAGGCAGGTCGGTCGAGCGGAAGTTCCCTCAGATATTCAGTAAATCCAGTTGGTTTGCCCATGATCAGTCTCGTTCGAAAAGTGGATAGGTGTTTGCGTTTCCTGGCGGGTCTCAGCCACCGCCCAACCGGGCCTGGTCACGCGCGTTGGCCTCAAAGGCGGCCATGATGGCTTCCTCACCGGAGAGGCCGGATTCCTTGACGCGTTTCAATGCCTCAAGCATGCGCTTGTAATCTTTCGGGAGCACCTTCGCGAATTTGGGGACCATCTCCTTCCAGGAGGCGAGTACTCGCTTTGCATTCTCGCTGCCGGTAAGCCGCGCATGCTTCTCAATCAGGTCCTGCACAAACTCGACCTCTTCAGACTCCTCGAGCTTCTCCACGCTCACCATCTGCATGTTGCAGCGAGGTTTGAAGCTGCCGTCGAGATCCAGGATGTAGGCCACCCCTCCGGACATGCCTGCAGCGAAGTTGCGTCCGGTGCTGCCGAGCACGATCACCGTTCCGCCGGTCATGTATTCGCAGCCATGATCGCCCACGCCCTCAACAACCGCTTGCACGCCGCTGTTTCGAACGCAGAACCGCTCACCCGCCATGCCTCGTATAAAAGCCTGGCCGCTTGTAGCACCGTAAAATGCCACGTTGCCCACGATCATGTTCTGCTCCGGCACAAAGGTGCTCTTCGAATCCGGGAACAGGATGAGCTTTCCACCACTCAGGCCTTTGCCGAAATAGTCGTTTGCATCTCCTTCCAGGCTGAGGGTCATCCCTTTCGGAACGAAAGCTCCGAAGCTCTGGCCCGCTGAGCCCTTGAAGCGCAATTGAATCGTATCCTCGGGCAGCGCAGCAGCGCCGTAACGACGCGTGAGCTCATTGCCCACGATCGCTCCGACCACGCGGTTGACGTTCCGGACAGGAAGATCTGCAGCCACTTTCTCGCCCCGCTCCAAAGCCGGCTTGCAAAGATCCAGCAGCTTCGTGATGTCGAGAGACTTGTCGATGCCATGGTCCTGCTCCATCTGGCAGAAACGGCCAATCTCCGGCCCAACCGGCGGCCGATAAAGGATGCTGGAGAAATCCAGGCCCCTGGCTTTCCAATGCTCAACCGCCTTGCGCGCCTCGAGCAGGTCGGTGCGTCCGACCATGTCGGTCAGCTTGCGGAAACCGAGCTGCGCCATGAGCTCACGAACTTCCATGGCGATGAACTTCATGAAGTTCACGGCATGCTCCGGGTCCCCGGTGAACTTCTTGCGAAGCTCAGGGTCCTGGGTGGCAACGCCCACCGGACACGTGTTGAGATGGCACACACGCATCATGATGCAACCGAGCGCCACAAGAGGCCCTGTCGCGAAGCCGAACTCCTCGGCTCCCAACAACGCGGCGATGACAACGTCGCGACCCGTCTTCAGCTGACCATCGGTCTCAACCGCGATACGGCTGCGAAGGTTGTTGAGCACGAGGGTCTGGTGGGTCTCAGCCAGGCCGAGCTCCCACGGGATGCCCGCGTGCTTGATGCTGGTCTGAGGCGAAGCCCCTGTGCCGCCATCGTATCCGCTGATGAGCACCACATCTGCATGAGCCTTGGCCACACCGGCGGCGATGGTGCCGACGCCGACTTCAGAAACCAGCTTGACGCTCACCCGAGCGCGGCGGTTGGCGTTCTTGAGATCGTGGATCAACTCAGCGAGGTCCTCGATGCTGTAGATATCGTGGTGGGGTGGCGGGGAGATCAAACCGACTCCGGGAGTGGACAATCGCACCTTGGCGATCCAGGGATAAACTTTCTGGCCCGGCAGCTGGCCACCTTCACCCGGCTTGGCACCCTGTGCCATCTTGATCTGAAGCTCACGAGCGTTGGTGAGGTAGAGGCTCGTGACACCGAACCGGCCGGATGCGACCTGCTTGATGGCGCTGTTCTTCGAGTCTCCGCGCTCGTTCGTCCAAACGTATCGCTCGGGATCCTCCCCTCCCTCGCCTGTGTTGCTCTTGCCTCCGATACGATTCATCGCAATCGCCAGCCCCTCATGGGCCTCCAGGCTGATTGAACCGTAGGACATGGCACCCGTTTTGAATCTCTTGATAATGTCGTCAACCGACTCCACTTCATCGATGGAGATGGCCGAGGATGGCTTGAAGTCGAGCAAGCCTCGCAGGGTGTAGTGATCCTTGTACTGGTTGTTCACCAGCGCGGAATATTCCTTGAACGTCTTGTAATCTGCCATCCGCACGGCCTTCTGAAGCTTATGGACCGTTTGAGGATTGAAGAGATGCAGCTCACCATCGGCACGCCACTGGTACTGCCCACCCACTTCGAGAGTGTGGGACGGTGCGGTGCGAGCCGGGAACGCAGCCCGATGCCGGATCAGCACTTCCTCGGCGATGACCTCGAGGCCAATGCCTTCGACACGCGACGGAGTCTTGGTGAAGTAACGATCGACCAGCGATGACTTGAGTCCGATGGCTTCGAAGATCTGGGCGCCCCGGTAGCTTTGAATGGTGGAGATGCCCATCTTGGAGATGACTTTCACCACCCCCTTCACGGCGGCCTTCACGAAATTCTTGCACGCGGTCTTGTGATCCACACCCGGGAGCAATCCCTCGTGGATCATGTCATCCAGGGTTTCGAATGCGAGATAGGGGTTCACCGCTCCGCATCCGTAGCTGATGAGCAGGGAGAAGTGATGCACCTCGCGTGGCTCGCCCGATTCCAGCACCAATCCCACCTGAGTGCGCGAGCCCTCGCGGATCAGATGATGGTGGACGCTGGAGATCGCAAGCAGCGATGGGATCGGCGCGAGCTGACCGTTGATGCCTCTATCGGAGAGGATCACGATGTTGACGCCGTCGCGGATGGCCTTTGATGCCGCAGCACAGAGGTCTTCAACGGCCTTCTCCAGTCCCGCTGCGCCCGTGGAGGCGGGGAAGAGAATCGGGAGGGTGATGGACTTGAAACCTGGCTGGCCGATGTGCCGGATTTTCTCCAGCTCTTCGTTGGTGAGCACAGGTGACTTGAGCTCGAGCAGACGGCAGCTTTCCGGTTTGGGATCGAGCAGGTTGCCTTCCGACCCGAGGGTCGTCTCCACCGCGGTCACAATTTCTTCGCGGATACAGTCGATGGGCGGGTTGGTGACCTGTGCAAAGAGCTGCTTGAAGTAGCTGAACAACGGCTGCGGCTTGTGTGAAAGCACAGCCAGGGGCGTGTCGGTGCCCATGGAACCCGTGGCCTCCACACCGTCTCTTC
>VHDG01000230.1 GCA_016871475.1 Verrucomicrobiota bacterium | reverse complement strand
TGGTCCGCAGCTCACGGGGATTTCAGGCGGCCGATTCCCAGATGACGCCTCCACCTTCAACACTTTCCCGGGGACCAGCACTCCGGGTGCACCCAACTTCAAGGAGCTTCAGGGCATCGTTCTAAGCGAGGTGCTGTCTCATTCAGACGATCCGTACGAAGACTCTTTCGAGTTTCACAACCCCACCGCAGCTTCGATTGACATGTCTGGCTGGTACGTGAGCGGCAGCAAGAACAACCCTCGGAAATTCAGAATCCCAGAAGGATCGGTCATTGAGCCCAACGGCTACCTTGCCTTCTATCGCTACCAGTTTCAGTCCTTCCCAAACCTGCCAACCGCCTTCGGGTTGAATTCAGCTCACGGAGAAAGCGTGTGGCTGTTCGAGGCGGATCGGGATGACAAGCTGACCGGATATCGAACAGGCTGGGAGTTCCCAGCTGCAGCGAATGCCGTCCCATTTATCCGCCATCTTTCCAGCATCGGACCTCAGATCAGCTACGAGAGTCGCCAAACCTTCGGCAGCTCGGTGAGAGGATCCGATCCCGAGGACCTTTTGTCCACCTTCCGCCGGGGCAGAGGCGCTCCCAACGCGCTTCCGCTCATGGACACGATGGTGATCAGCGAGATCAAACATCAACCTCTGGGGACGTCCTTCGAACTCAGGAATGTCTTCGAGGAATACCTGGAGCTACGGAGTATCGTAGCCACCAATGTTGCGCTGTACGATCTGGCGTTTACTTCGAATACCTGGCGGGTGGCGGGGGATGTTGAATATCAGTTTCCCACCGGGGTTGTTGTTCCACCCCATGGGGCGGTCGTGCTGGTGGCTTTCGATCCAAAGGACGGTCTGCTGGCTACCGAGTTTAGGAGGCAAAGAGGTGTTCCTGCCGATGCCTTACTGTTCGGGCCCTATGAAGGCATGCTCCATGGGGGAATCTCACTCGTGGAGCTTGAACGACCGGACATTCCACAGTTCTGCTTCGACCCCGATTTCGGATGGACGCCCTACTTGGTGGCAGATCACGTTGCCTACTCAAGCACTGCACCCTGGCCGGCCGCTGCAGCTTTCCCCGAGTTCTCGCTCCAAAGGCGAGTGCTTGAAGGGTTTGGGAACGATCCAGTGCACTGGATGGCTGGCGTGCCCAGCACCGGCGCACCCAACGGAGCCCCCGCAGGACCTGTCCCGGACTCCACACTGCCTTCAGAACAATCTGTCGCACCCGGCGGCACTCTGACGCTATCGGCTTCCGAGTCGGCTTCAGGGCAATTCTTCCAGTGGTCTTTCAATGGGATCCCCATCGCCGGAGCCAACCAGCCCATATTCCAGATCAGCTCTGCATCGGATGAACACACCGGTGTGTATGGGGTGCTTTCAAGCACCGCCTACGGAGCCGCCTACCAAACCATCAGGGTCACGGTTCAAACCAGGCCCGTCGTGACGGCACATCCCGTTTCCCGGACGGTGGCTCGCGGAGGATCGGCGGTGTTTCACGCGAGCGCCCGCGGGGCGGGGCCCTACCTATATCAGTGGTTCAAAAACGGTGCCGTCCTCACAGACCGAACAAACGTCGCGCTACACTTGACCGGAGTATCGTCCAGCGATGTCGGAACCTACGCAGTCAGGATTTCGAATGCGTTCGGCGAAGTGACGACCTCTCAGGCAACGCTCACCCTCCTCGCTGGCCAGCCACCGGTATTTGTCGAGGCTCCGAAAGGTGTGTTCTTTCGCCTGGATACACCCATCCCTGCCGGTGGGTCTTATGAGCTGTCCAGCGTGGTAAGTGGAGATCAGCCCATTCGGTATCAGTGGCAGAAGAATGAGGTCGATATTCCGAATGCGACAAGTCCCTCCCACAGGCTCAGCCGGTTTCAGGCATCCGACGCGGGTTTCTATCGACTCATCGCACAGAACCATCTAGGAAGCGTCACCAGCGCACCGGTGAAAGTGATCCTGCTCCAACCTCCGGGGGTAACCATCGACACAACCCCGGTGGTCGTTGACGAAGGGGGTATTCTCAGGCTCCGGGCACTCGCCACAGGCACGCCCCGGCTCTACTACCAATGGCAAGTGGATGGGCGGAACATCAACGCGTCCTTCTGCTCGACCCTGGAGTTGCCGGACATGAGGACCTCGGACGCCGGATGCTATCGCGTTGTCGTGAGAAATGCTGCGGGAACGATCGTGAGCGAGACAGTGGAAGTCCAGGTGCGACCCCGCATTCTTCAGCTGTCGTATCGCAACCGTAACGCGACGCTGAACTTCCGCGCGACTCCCGGCAAGGTGTATGGAGTTTATGGAAGCACGAATCTGATCCAGTGGGACTTGCTCGCGATCGTACCCGGCATTCAGGAACAGGTAACAGTCGTGCACACCAATGCCCCGCCCGTTATCTGCCTGTACAAGGTGAGAGAACTCTGAAGTCACCGACCCCGTGGATGAAGGGCAAGGCGGTAAAAGCCTGGTTTCACGGCTGAAAAGCGATTTCCGTTCCTGAAATGTCCTGCAGTTGTCGAGGGAAGCCAGACCCCCGTTGTTGGCGACCCAGCAACTTCCAAAGTCAAGGATCCCCCGGCATCCCTCCAGGAAACCAGGGTCTCCCCACGAAACCGATTGATCGTCAACCGCGGCCGTGAGTCCGGACAAGTATTCAGAAAAATTGTGAGGTCCCCCGGGTTTTGATCGCAGCACACCAGGTCAGGTCGACCATCCCCATCGATATCAGCACACAGGAGCGCCCCAGGTTCTCCTCCTGTTTGAATTTCAATCATCGGACCAAAGCGTCCATTCCCCAAGCCCGGCCAGACCGATACAGTGTCGTTCCCGATGTTCGCAGCCGCCAGGTCGGGTAAATGATCTCCATTGAAGTCCTCGGCCTCCATCGAGATGGGTAGAGCAGAGAGCCTGGTGGGAAGCCGGTCGTGATCAATAAACAAGCCACCTGATCGTCCCAGCCAGATGGCAATCTCCTGGGTGCTGGGACTGGCGGCGGCAAAATCCAGAAACCCGTCGTTGTCAAAATCAGCCACCGCGAGGGCCAGCGGCTCAGGAATAGGGTCAAACACCACACCGTCCTTCAAGGTTCCATCCCCATTTCCTGCAAGAAGGCGGACCCGGAACGCATCGGCAACCAGCACATCCGCATGTTTGTCCCCATTGAAATCCGCCACTCTCACACCTGTCGGAAACCCACGCCGGCCATAGCTCACCGTCGGCAGGAATTGTCCGTCCCCCCGACCCAGGATCACGAGTACCGAACCATCGATGCGACATCCAGGACAACCGTTCTCAGCAACAACCAGGTCATCGGCCCCATCGTGATTCAGGTCAGCTGCGGTCAGGTCGAACGGATGGTCTCCACCGTCAACACGAATCGCAGGACCAAAGAGGCCGTTGCCCATTCCGAGGAAGATCGCGATCTCTGCGAGTTCAGAAACTGCAACCGCCAGATCGGGATGCGAGTCCGAGTTGAAGTCTGCGGTTGCAATGGCCTTCGCACCTGCGCCGGCGAACAGCGACAACCCCGGAACAAAACTCCCATCCCCCCTGCCGAGGAGGATCGAGACCGTGCCGTCATCAAAGTTAGGAACGGCCAGGTCGGTGACACGATCACGATTGAAGTCTGCAGCTGCAACAGCTCTAGGATTCGCTCCGATGCCCAGCACCGTTGAGGATCTGAAGGAGAAGTCCGGGCAGGCACCCTGGCACGATGCGCTCACGATGCAGGCCGTGATCGCCAAGGCCGGCCAGTGGTACAGCAGTGTCATAGGGAGGAACTAAACTGGGGTTGTGGAAGAGACGGGATCGAGTCGAACAGGGATACCCCGGGCAGCGAGATGTCGTTTGACGTCGGCGACCGTATGCTGGTTGAAGTGGAAAATGCTCGCCGCCAGAACAGCGTCTGCTTTGCCTTGAAGCAACACATCAGCCATGTGATCGAGGTTGCCGGCCCCTCCACTCGCCACGACGGGGACCCCAACGGATTCACTCACCCGCCGGGTGATCTCAAGGTCGAATCCCGCCTTGGTTCCGTCGGCATCAATGCTATTGAGCACGATTTCGCCCGCACCGAGCGCCACTGCTTGTTGTGCCCAGACGATGGCTTCCAATCCTGTGGCCTGGCGGCCGCCCTTCACAAATACCTCCCACCGGCCGGGGAGCGTCCGTTTGGCATCGATGGATACCACGATACATTGGCTGCCAAATTTCTCGGCTCCGGCGCGGATGAGTTCCGGATTCTGGATGGCGGAAGAGTTGATGCTGATCTTGTCAGCTCCGGCCTGGAGCATGGCTCGCATGTCAGACACCTCGCGAATCCCCCCGCCGACCGTAAGAGGCATGAAGCACTGATCAGCTGAACGTTCGATGACATCGATCATCGAGGCACGTCCCTGGGCCGAGGCGGTGATGTCGAAGAAGACCATCTCATCGGCCCCCTGTTGGTTATACCGGAGCGCGAGCTCGACGGGATCGCCCACATTTCTGAGCCCGCCTTCCTCGGCGCGGCCGAACTGGACACCGCGGGTGACTTTACCGTCGTGGACGTCCAGACAGGGTATAACTCGCTTCGCCAGCATGAAATGAGTGGTTACAACTTCAGAGTGAGCCCTTCACGGGCGGCGGAGACTTTCATCGATCCATGGCCTGCCTGGGCAATACGGCGGGCTCGACGCAACATCCCATCCAGGGCCATATCCGAATGATCAGGGTCATGATGAAACATCACCAGGTGCTTGACCCCTGCCCTTCCTGCGAGCCGCACCACGTCCTCCATGCAGCCGTGACCCCAGCCAAGATGAGACGGATACTCCCTCCTCGAATACTGCGTATCCATGATCAATACGTCCAAGCCCCTGATAAAAACCTCGAGCTCGAGATCGGGAAGTCGAATCCGTCCGTGCCCCTTGAGCTTGGACGCCAGCTCGTTGTCGGGGAAGTAGCCCACGCTGCTTCGGCTGGAGACCAATCGGAAACCAACGCAGTGACCTGGATGGTTGACCCGGATGGAGTCAACCCGCAACTGACCCATGCTTCGAGTGTCGTTACCCAGATCCTTGATGACGATCGAGCTGGGCAGATCGCGAAGGCCGACGGGAAAGAAAGGGCTTTCCATCTGGCTGGTGAGCAGCTTGGCCAGGCCGTGCCGGGTGCCCTGCGCGCCATAGACCTCGATCCGATTGTTGGCCTGGTAGGCAGGTTGGAAGAAGGGGAATCCCTGAATGTGATCCCAGTGGGTGTGGGTGAGGAGCAGCGTGAGCTGAAGGGGCCGCGACTTGAACTCACGTCGAAGAGCTGAGCCCAGATTACGAATACCGGTGCCGGCATCCAGGATGAGAATCTGGTCTCCCGATCGGATTTCGACGCAGGAGGTGTTGCCGCCGTAGCGTGAGGTGGCTCTGCCTGGGGTTGGGATGGAGCCACGCACACCCCAGAAACAAACGTGCAATGCGCTGGGGTCGCGCTTGCGAGTCGATCCTGTCGCGGAGCTCACACTGATGGCCCTTCCGGTGGGGGGTGCCCGTTCACGGGAGAAGGTTTTAAGCGAATGCCCGTTTCGGGGCCAAGGAGAATTGGAACAATCCTGTTGGCGACCACGGGACGATTCTGTTAAAGCAACGCGACATTTACACCATGGCCTCCTCCTGGATACGGGCACTGAAGGTTTTCGGAAAGGAACTGATCGCCGATCCCCGGCCGATCGGCGCCGCCTGTCCTAGTTCTCCCAAGCTTGCCCGGCGCGTGGCGCAAGCGGTGGGAAACAAGCCGGGCAACTTCATCTTGGAGATTGGCGCCGGAACAGGTGCCATCACGGCAGCCTTGCTCCGTCATTGTGCCCCCATGCATCGGTTGATCGCAGTGGAACGTTCGCCATCCATGGTCCAGCACTTGCGCCACCGGTTTGCCGACCTCCGGATCATTGAAGGGGATGCCTGTCGGCTTTCCGAGACTTTAAGGCACCTGCGGGACGTTGACCCGCGTTCCATCACCCACGTTGTATCCAGTCTCCCTTTGCGTTCGCTTCCAGACAATGACGTCGAGTTGATCACCGGCGAATTCTCACGCCTTCTGGCGCATGGCGCTCAGTTGGTTCAGTACACTTACAACCTGAAGGAAGGCAGCAGCGGGGTGTTCTCTCGTCTTCGAAGAAAGTCCGCATCCGTGGTGTGGTTCAATCTTCCCCCTGCATTGGTGGAGGTCTTCGCATCAGCCCCCGAACGTCAGCCAGCAAGGCCTTCACCCGGTGTTCGCGCTCCCGCCTTTTCAGTGGGAGCCGGGGCCAAACCCGTCAACGCCGCACCCCGGCATTCCTAGCCGTTCCCATTGAGTTACCCCGCATCGAAGAATCGCGCCTCGGCGGAATAGTGCCGCCCCGCGCACGATGCGGAGGGCCTGCGGTGTCCCGAAAGGCCTGGGAGCCTGATGGGATAGGTCATCAGGCCCATCGACGGATGCACCCCGGGTTGGCTTTGCTCAACTCCCGGGGGAAACCTCGCCGGCACTGGGGAGCAGAAGTTCCGGAGCCGAGACTTTAAGCGACC
>VHDG01000229.1 GCA_016871475.1 Verrucomicrobiota bacterium | reverse complement strand
TCGGTCTGGTCACCATCCCTGCAGCAGTTCAAGCGGAAGAGGCGAGTCAGCATTTGCTGACCGCGTTATCTTCCACCCAAATCAGCGGCTTCGTGGACACGTCGGCGCAGTGGAACTTTGGACGGGGCAGTGCGAACGTTCCCGCAATTCCCTACGCTGGCGCAGCCAAGCAGGATGGCTTCAACCTGAACTATGTTCAGATCACCATCCAAAAGCCGCTCGACGCGAATGACAACTGGGCTGCTGGTTACCGGGTGGACGTCGGCCACGGACCTGACCTTGCTGGTTTCGGCACGGTCGGAGCTGGTGCGACTGGTATCAAGCAAGCCTACGTTGCGCTGCGCGCTCCGGTCGGCAACGGGATCGACTTTAAGATGGGTGTGTTCGACACGATCATCGGTTACGAGACCTTTGAGCGCGTCAACAACCCGCACTACACCCACAGCTACGGCAACGGAATCGAGCCCACCAGCCATACCGGTTTGCTGGCCTCGTATCAGTTGACTGAGAACATCGGTGTGTCGGTGGGCGTGGCGAACTCCACGGCCGCAGCCATCAACAACCGCACCTTCAACGCCACAGGCACTGGCCCTGGGCACTCAGAGAGCTACAAGACCTACATGGCTTCCATCACTGCCAAGGCTCCGGATAGCTGGGGCGCGCTGGCTGGCTCTGCTCTGTATGCAGGTGTGATTAATGGTGCGGGTGACGTCGCGAGCCAGGCGACCCAGAACTACTATGTCGGTGCCACGATCAACACGCCCTGGACCGGGGTGAAGTTCGGTTTGGCCTACGACTATCGTGGTCAGGAGCACAGTGGCAACGGCACCGGACGGCAAGACGCTGTCTCTGTCTACACCTCAGTCAAGCTGAGCGAGAAACTCACCTTCCTGGCTCGCGGCGAGCACTTCGAGGGTGGTGGAGCGCCCTTGGCCAACCCCACTGCAGCTGGCTTCCGCGTTTTGGCAGCAACAGCCACGCTCCAGTATGATCTGTGGGCCAATGTGCTGAGCCGCTTGGAGCTCCGCTGGGACCACGATGCCAATGGCGGCCCCAACGCCTACGGCACCGACGCCGGTCGCAAGAATGACTTCTTGCTCGCTGCGAACGTCATCTACAAGTTCTAAACATTTAGCGGTTATGCCGCTAACGAGCCCCTCCGGCTAGTCGCCGGAGGGGCTTTTTTCCTAGAACAAGATTCAACTCCTCCACCTCATGATCACAAATTCTCCTAAGTCCGTTGGAACAGCATTTACGCTTCTCGCCGCTTTCGCCGGCGTCGGGGTTGCCGAAGAAGCATCCCAACACATAACCACCGCTCTTTCCTCAACGACCATCAGTGGCTTCGTTGACACCTCTGCGCAATGGAACTTCGGTCGGGGGAGCGGAACTGTTCCTGGCATCCCTTACCTTGGTCCTGCAAAAGCAGATGGCTTTAATCTGAACTATGTTCAGATCACGCTCCAAAAGCCGCTCGACGCGAATGACAACTGGGCTGCTGGTTACCGGGTGGACGTCGGCCACGGACCTGACCTTGCTGGTTTCGGCACGGTTGGAGCTGGTGCGACTGGCATCAAGCAAGCCTACGTCGCGCTGCGCGCTCCGGTCGGCAACGGCATCGACTTTAAGATGGGTGTGTTCGACACGATCATCGGTTACGAGACGTTTGAGCGCGTCAGCAACCCACATTACAGCCACAGCTATGGCAACGGCCTTGAGCCGACCAGTCATACCGGTTTGCTGGCGTCGTATCAGCTGACTGAGAACATCGGTGTGTCCGTGGGCGTGGCCAACTCCACGGCGCCACTCATCAACAACCGGCTACATACCGCCGCCACACCTCCTAGTCAGCATGCAGAGAGCTACAAGACTTACATGGCTTCTCTCAGCGCCAAAGCTCCAGATTCCTGGGGCGCCCTGGCCGGCTCAGCCCTCTATGCTGGTGTGGTCAACGGTGCCGGCAATGCGGCCAACTCAGCTGCGCAGGCCGCGCAGAACTTCTATGTCGGAGCCACGATCAATACGCCATGGACCGGCGTGAAGTTTGGTGTTGCCTATGACTACTTCGGGAAAGAAGACACGTCTGTCGAGCGAGGCCTGGGTTCTGCCCGAGGCGATGCCATCTCCGTCTACACCTCGATCAAGCTGACCGAGAAGCTCACTTTGCTGGCGCGGGGTGAACACTACGAGCAGAGCGCCTCCGGTGTCGGTCCGACCGTGAACAACGGTGGTGGAGCTCTTCCCACTCGTGTTCTCGCTGGAACCGCGACGCTTCAGTACGACCTCTGGGCGAACGTCCTGAGCCGCCTGGAATTCCGTTGGGACCACGATGCTGATGGTGGCGTGAACGGTGCAGCCACCAACGCCTACGGCACCGATGGCGGTCGCAAGAACGACTTCATGGTCGCTGCTAACGTGATCTACAAGTTCTAATCAGCCGCCTAGTCGCTGATTCTCATAACCCCTTCCGGATTTCCGGAAGGGGTTTTTGTTTCCCCAATCCCGTCGAGTTGCTACATAGATCGCCATGCAATCGAGTAACAACGACCCAGGCTACCGAATCTGGGGCGCCGACAAGGCGGTCTATGGACCCGTCGAACTCCCCGTCCTTGTTTCCTGGATTCGCGAAGAACGTGTGCTCGCCGATACCTGGATATTCTCCGAATCCGCATCGCGATGGGACAAAGCCTCCGTCCTCACCGAACTCCAAGTGCTCTTTCGTGGAAAGGCCACGCCACCCAACTCCACAGCTTCCGCTGAAGTAGAACCCGCCTCCTCGGGGGTGCCCTCCGCCGGCACCCTTCGTCGGATCAAGCTCCTCTCCCATCTCACCGATATCCAACTCGAAAAATTTGTCCGGGCCATCGAACCTGTTCAGGTCCGGCAGTTTTCGGAAATCGTCAAACAGGGTCAGCCGGGCGATTGCATGTATTTCATTCTCGAAGGCGAGCTTCGGGTTCGACTGATGATTTCCGGCAGGGAGTCGGTTCTCACCACCCTCGGACCCGGCGAGTTCTTTGGAGAAATGGCTCTCTTTGATGATGCCCCTCGTTCGGCCGACGTGATCGCGAACCAGGACAGCTTTCTCCTGCGCTTCTCAGAGGCTTCCATGAAGGGTTTGCGGGATCAGGCGCCCGATGTAGCAGCCGATTTTCTCATGGCGATTGTTCAGAGCCTCGCCGCCCGAATAAGGGCGGACAACAAGCGCTTCCGCGATTCCGTCAACTTCGCCCGCTCAAGCTCCGGTGCTTAGATCGAGTTTTATTCCATGCAAAATGGCGACCTGACCGGCCTGAGTGTTCTGATCGTGGAGGATGAGCCGCTGCTCCGCCGTCAGATCGCTGCCGAGGTGGAACGGTTGGGCGGCGACGCTACCGCCGTGGGAAGCCTTGGAGATGCCCAACGTGCCGCAGACGGGTTGAGTTACGACTTTGTGATCCTCGATGTGCATCTTCCCGATGGTTGCTCGATGAACTGGTTGAGGGAGGGGCGTCTCACTCGTTCATCAGGCGTGATCGTGGTTACCGCGCATGGGGATGTCGCCGGGGCTGTGGAAGCGCTACGCCTTGGGGCGCTGGATTATCTGGTCAAACCGTTTGATCCAACCCAGGTGTTGTTGAGCCTGGGGCGTGCGAAGCACCAAAAGCAGAACGCGAGAATCGAGGAACATCGGCGAGGAGGCGAATCCAGGATTGTCTCAGGGTTTTTCTTCGGCGAATGCCTGGCGCCGGTGCAGCGCAAGTTGGAAAAGATTCTTGCAGCCGACCAGAGAGTTGCACTGAAGCTGCCACCCGTATTGATCCAGGGGGAGACAGGGACAGGAAAAACCGCGATCGCTCGCTGGCTTCATCATCATGGGCCCCGAGCGAATGCGCCTTTGGTCGAAGTCAACTGCTCAGCTCTCCCCGACGCTTTGGCGGAATCCGAGTTATTCGGACATGAGCGTGGCGCTTTTACAGATGCACGGGCCGCGAGAATGGGACTTTTCGAAGCTGCCAATGGGGGCACCTTGTTTCTTGATGAACTTCCAACCCTGAGCCCGTCCCTGCAGGCCAAAGTGCTCAAGGCGCTCGAGGATCACCGAATCCGACGCCTTGGTGGCACACTTGAGATTCCTGTCGATGTCCGGATCATCGCGGCCGGTCCGCCCAACCTTGCCGAATTGGTTTCTGAAGGGCGCTTTCGTCAGGATCTGTACCACCGTCTGGATCTCTATCGACTGGAGCTGCCTCCGATTCGAGAGCGGAAGGCCGATTTGATTCCACTGTCCCATCAGCTCCTGGAGCAGATTTGTCGGAAGCATCAGCTCCCCCTGAAGCAGATCAGCGAGAGTGGGGTGCGACGGATTTTGGGAGCGGGATGGCCTGGGAATGTCAGGGAGCTTGCGCATGAGCTGGAGAGGGCGGTGGTGTTTGAGGAGGGCGATGCTCTTCGCATGGATCACCTGCCCGGCGACAGGGCATCTGAGGTTGCGACGCCATCCGTCCTGAGTGAACAGGAGTGGCTTAATCCCGCGTTCGTTTATCCCTCCGAAGGTTTTTCGCTCGATGATGCGATCAATCGAATGATCCAGAAAGCGCTCGATCAAACGAAAGGCAACGTGTCGGCGGCGGCCCGGTTGCTGGGAGTCTCAAGGGACTATTTGCGCTATCGCCTTTCTGGCGATCGATCGACGGGTGAGACCGAGCGTTAGGATGTTCCCTGCAGCGCTCAGCAGGACTTCCGGTTCCCGGCTTCAGTCCCATCCAGGTTCGAAAGCCGCGGGGGCTGCAGAGAGATTTCGATGGGGTGACGCCATTTCGGACTTTTGCTGATCGATCAGGGGGGGTGGAGGCTGTGGAGGGGTCTTGAAGACGCCTTTGGAGTTCTGAAGCAGGGCATTGCGCAGCGTGTTACGGGTGCCCATGTGGAGCCTTGAAGCGATCCACTGCACGGTCATGGGGGTTACGCGCCTAACCTCAGCTGCCAGCCGAACCTTCTCCGGATCCGTCTTGGCACGCTGCTCGAGGTCATGCTCCTGCCAGCCCAGTTCGCCCAGCTTCTCCCGAACGAGGCGATCAGCCTGTTGCTCTGCCGAGGCTTTCCAGACCGAGCCTGCTGAGGAAGGCGTTCGCAGCACCGCGATCCTATCGAGGAGTTCGCGTCGAAAACCATCTCCACCCAGGTACCATCCAGACCTGAAGCGCTCCCAGCTGGAGTGGGTCGAAGGACTTGGTTCTGGAGACGCGTGATGCGCCAGGGCATCCCGGCCCTCAGCGCTGTCCGGAAGATTTAGTGCCGAGAACACCTCGGAGGTTGCGAGCCATGCGAGGCGTTGGTCTGGCGCAGCGAGATAGGCAGCCAGGCTTGTCCAGGATTGGGATTGGGCTGGATCCAGGCCGGCGCGAGCAGGATTGGAGTGGATGTACGCGGCGGCTTCGGCATGGATGCCCGGGAGTGTGGGATCGAGGACCTGTGATCGGTAGCGTCCGCTGAACAGGTGACCGGAGGTCTTGTGTCGTCGGTTGAATCGAGCCGTGTAGGTCCCCAACAGCCATTTCATTCCGGAGACCAGATTGCCGTTGGGAGTGGTGAGAAGCAGGTGGAAGTGAGCGGGCAGAAGGCCGAACGCATGAATGCGCCAGCCTGTCTTTTCGACGGCTTCCCCAAGCGAGGCGAGAAACTGGGCCCGGTCGTCGTCGTTCAGGAAGACAGGTTCCCCCCGATCACCGCGGCTAACCACGTGATAGAGGGCGTCCGGGTATTCGATGCGCAGCATGCGGGCCATTGGTGGGAGACTCTGCCGAGGAGCCGAGTCGGACGTCAATTCAAAGGAATCCCGCGGGCTGTTCCGGCCATCACACGGTGCCTGACCCTGAATGCTGTTGCGCCATGGCCACCGCTTTCAGCATGGCCTTTGACTTGTTGACGGTTTCCTGGAACTCGTCCTCGGGCTTGGAATCGTTGACCCAGCCCCCGCCGGCTTGGACGTGAGCTTTCCCGTCCTTGAGCAAGGCCGTCCGGATCGTAATGCAGCAGTCCAGGTTCCCGCCGAAGCTGAAGTATCCCACGCACCCGCCGTAGGGACCGCGCTGGGTTTTCTCCAGTTCTGCGATGATCTGCATGGCCCGGATCTTGGGCGCCCCGCTCAGCGTGCCGGCAGGAAAGGTTGCCCGCATCAAGTCGTAAGGGGTGCGATCTTTCGACAAAGTTCCCTCGACCTGAGAGACGATGTGCATTACATGGCTGTAACGCTCGATGATCATGAGGTCCTTGACTCGCACCGAGCCGAAGTCGCATACGCGTCCGATGTCGTTTCTTGCGAGATCCACGAGCATGACATGCTCCGCTCGCTCTTTCGGGTCTGCGAGCAGTTCCTTCTCCAGGGAGACGTCCTCATCCGGATTCCTGCCGCGACGCCTTGTGCCTGCGATGGGTCGGATTTCCACCTTTCGATCCTCACATCGAACGTGGATCTCCGGGGACGCTCCTACCAGGGAAAAGCCCTCCAACTCGAGCAGGAACATGTAAGGAGAAGGGTTGATGAGGCGTGCGGCCCGGTAGAGGTCCATC
>VHDG01000228.1 GCA_016871475.1 Verrucomicrobiota bacterium | reverse complement strand
CACTCAAGAGGACATCCAACAAGCGGCGCATACCGGGCGTCAGGCCCGCAATGTCCTCCATCGAATCAGCATAGGCACCAGCGGTTTCAATCAGAACGGCCAGCGTCGTGGCTCTAAGCTTCGGACTGCTCGCAATGAGTCCCAACCCCCACTTCGCAACCGTGGATACCCAGGAGCCGCCGTCCATCGCGGACATCAACAGATCAAGCTCTGCCTTCCCGGAAGGTTCCTTCGCCTCACCGGTCGGACCGCCCATCTCCCGTGACTCCTGGCTTAACCACTCGGTCAACTCAGCCACGGAGAGATCGCTATTGCGAAAGTGGGCACGGGAGTAATCGATCTTGTCGAGCTGGAAGCTGATACCCAGGGCCTCAGCCAACGAAGCCTGCAGCGAACCTGCCGAGGCTTCACTTCTGTTCTCGACCTCTCTGGCCGCTCCGGCATCCCGGGATCGAACTCCCTCGAACAGCACAAGCGTCATCCGATCCAGGAGTTCCTGCAGTCGATCGTAGTACTCGGGATCCGCCACATGCACGGCTCCGACAAGCCATAGCGCTGGTTTGCGACGATCCTGGCTTCGAAACTGGCGAGCAGCAATCTCCAACGCGAGCACTCCGTTGGTCTCGTGAACCACGCGAACGTATCGCCCGGTCGGGGTGTTGGGAGCAGCGGCGGAAGATGCGTGATCAGGCCGGGTTGCACAACCGGTCCAAAGCAGAATCACGCTCAGGAACGTCAAGGTCCGCCAGCCGGCCTTCGCAAAGTTCAGAGAAGAGTCATGGGGCAGACCCATGGTGGTGTGCCATCAGACCAATAACGCTATTTCACCCTCGGTATTCAAAGCCTGCGGGACCTTTGACAGCTACTTTCACGCGAAACAATCCGCCCGCCATGGGCTGTTTCGCCAGATCCGCGGCCTCAAGTCGGCTGGTGGCGCTGGTGAGATACAACTCATCACGGGAATCCCCACCGAAACAACAGGCCGTCACTCGTGCCACAGGCAGCTCAATCTTCCCCAAAAACTGGCCGTCCCGTGGATTCCATCGCTGAACAGCCCAGCCATCCCACATTCCAATCCAAAGCATCCCCTCATCATCGATAGCCATGCCGTCAGGGTAGCCCTGCCCATCTGGAATCCGGATGACGGTCCTGCGATTCGCAATCGCCGAAGTCTGTGGATCAAAATCAAAGGCATCCACACGCATGGTGGGAGTATCAATGTAATAGAAAGTTCTGGCGTCTGAGCTCCACGCCAGGCCGTTTGAAATCGTGATGCCCGGGACCCTCAGCGTCGCCTTCCGCGCCTCGTCCAACACATAAAGCCCACCGGCTCCCTGACTCTCGTCGTAGGCCATCGAGCCCGCCCAGAAGCGACCTGATGGATCCGCCTTGCCGTCATTAAAGCGGTTTCCCGGCAGGTGCGCCTCCGGATGAGTGATCTCCGTGACTTTCCCTGTTGAGGAATTGAGCTCAGCAAAGCCTTTCGCCGTCCCCAGGAAAATATTCCCATTGCTGCCAGGTACGGCACAGCCGACATGGCACCCCACCTCATACGTCTGGTTGGCACCGGTTGCCGGATCGAAGAGGTGAACCCGGGATTTCTCGATATCAACCCACAGGACCTTGCGCGAGCGCGGGAGCCAGGAAGGTCCCTCCCCGAGCTGAGCCTTGGCATCCAATACACACTGAACTTCCGATCGACGAAGATCACTCATAGGCAGGTTCGGGGAGGATGCTGTGGATCAGAGCGTGCGACGAAGGAACTTGATGCCTTTGACCGCGATCTCGTCGGTGGTGGGTTCCATCCGACGCCAGATGGCTGCGGCGCGAGCGATGACTTTGACGTCAGTGGTAAAGGACTCGATGACGACATCGCCCTTGTAACGAATGGATTTGAGAGCCGCGGCGATCGGCTTCCAGTCGATGTGATCATTTCCCGGGGTGCCTCGATCGCTACCGCATGCATGGAAGTGGGTGAGGTGCTTGCCTGCCTTCTTGATGGCGGCTGCCTGATCCTTCTCCTCGATGTTCATGTGGAAGGTGTCCAGGTGCAGGCCCAGAGCCGGGCTTCCAACGTCCTTGATCATTTTCAGACCCTGGTCACACGTATTGATGAAGTCCGTTTCGAAGCGATTGAGAGGTTCCAGGCAGACCTGCTTGCCATTCTTTTCTGCGTATCGGCAGAGGGTCTTGAGATGTTTGACGACAGTGGCCCACTGCTTCTTGTACTCATTGGCGGGCACGGCATCGGCACGACCCACCTCGGAGTAGACGGGCCCGATGAGCGACGGACAATCGAGAACGACCATCTGATCGATCAGCTTGAGCATGTATTCCAGGCCGGTCTTTTGTTGCTCGGGTGTCCCCCGAAGGTCGCGTCCCCCGCCCATGCAAGCGCAGATGGATCCGCAAACGAGGCCATTCTTATCCAGCTCCCGCTTAACATGTGCCGGGTCGATATGCGAAGGGTCTTCGACGGGAATCTCCACCGTATCGAACCCCCATTTCTTGAAGGTCTTGAAGAGGCGTGTGCTCTCGTTGGTGAAAGGAGAAGTGAACAAAAATGTGTTGATGCCGATTCTCATAGGTTTGTGCAAGTGGCCGACAGGCTAGTGCAAGAAGATCGAGTGTCAAAAACATTCCCCACTGGCCGTCGCCAACACGCATCAGGAGTTCTCGAGAAGAAAACGACTGAACCAAGACACGGAAGGGCTTATCCGCAGATTTCGTAAATTTCGCAGATTAAGGCAGGGAAGAAGACAGAGGAAATGATGAGAATTTTTTTGAGACTTAGTCGCATCGAGACTCCCGCGGGCTTCTGATCCTTGCGAACCCAGATGTTAGTCCCCACCCCGATTTGCGAATTCTCGGGATAAGCTTCCTAGTCTTCGCCTTCTCCGCTTCCCAAGCGCGCCTCAAAATCCATCGAACGCGAACGTGCACCTGACTCTTGAGTCGATGCCCTGTTGGTGTCCTATGGCGATCCTGAAGCAGCACCACGCCTAGGACTTCTGCACACCGCTGAACAACCACCCCCCCTACTTGACCACATTCACCTGCAGATCCCTGAGCGTATATAATTCCTCAGACTTCACTCCCTTCATCCTCCTGGCTCCCGTCTTTCGCTTCTTCCCAAACCGTTTCCTAAACGTCTGAAACACTTCCTCCACGAACTTCCTCCGTCCAACCACAGCCCCGTCCGCAAAATACCTCACCCTCATCCTCACCCGCCCCTTCTCCTCCATCACCTTCGCCACCACTTCCCGCTCTATCCCGGGTTTCGTCTCTCCACTCGGCCCATGATCCACTCCCTCTCCCTGTCCAAACATCCACATCCGATACTGCTCCACCGCTTCTTTCAGCGTCAGCTTCTCAGAAACGAGGGAGAGACACACAAATTGATAACGACAGTTCCCTGCATAGAAAAGCATTGGATTGCGTATTTTATCTGCAACTGCAAGACAGAGACGGCCAAAGTAGCGATTGTCTTTCGATGCTCAATTCTGGACAAAAACCGCTATAGGTTGCTTACTGTCGGGCTCGAGATCATCACGCCATGTAAGTAGTTTATGAAAACAACCAAGCACAAAGCCGTATACTTAGTCTTGACCGTCACACTGTTGCTTTGGATGTCTTCAGCACTCCATAAGTTTCATCAGAAAGGAATTCGGAACAGGAGAGTCGAAGATGTTCAGGTTCTTACTCGCGTATATCTGGACGAGGACAAGAAGTTCCAAACCATGGAACAGCTGCTCGTTAGAGTTCGGGAGCTCGGTTTCAAACTCCACAGTCCAATCGCCGTAAACCCACGCCTTTCTTGTTACGACCTTGTCGGTTCTGATCCACATAAGCAGGGTCTGATCATTACGGAAAACAACAATGTCCTAGACACCACAATTCGGGTCAAATCGTTAGCCGATGGAACGGTTCTGGCGGAAACCATACTAAAATAGAGAGAAATCCCCTCCGTTTTTGAGTCCGTGGTAACAGAACGGTGTCCAAGGTTCGCAGGATTTTCCGGGGCTATAGTGTGGTTTGCTGGAGCGCTGCGGTAGCAAGGTGAAGTCGTTTTTGCACCCCTCTCCCGAGTCTCATTGCCCACTCACTCGCTCTTCCTGCAATGCTGCGACAGGTCATTGGAAGCCGACGCCTCCGCTTGGGCTCCTTCTATCTGACCATGCGCGCTAACTTGGTTTCACGTGTTACGCACTTAATTGACATCGTACTTTTGGCTGAACTGAGGTCGCAAAAAATTCGACCGTTTTCCCAACCTGCGATCCGCCGTCGCCTGAAGCTATGCCGGGACAGGCCGTAATCTGTTTTCAAATAACCACGCTCCGGTCGTCTTGTCGGCCATAGCTCCATGGGAGCGACGGCTGAAGCGCTGGAGGATGCTCGGCGGGTGGTCGGAGAGTTCGTGGAGCATTACAACACGGTCCGATTGCACAGCGCCTTGGGCTACGTCACACCAAAGGATCGGTTGGAAGGCCGGCATGCCCAGATCTATGCTACGCGCGATCGCAAGCTGGAGGCCGCACGCGAAGCGCGTCGGCAGCGCCGCGCCAACCCGGAGTTCTCACTGTGAACAACCCGGCCTTGGCAATCGGCCGTCGCCGAGTCAAACTTCATAGCGTTCATCCGGAGGATAGGGCTCTGCTGGGAAGCAACCCGAGCGCCGCGGTGGACTCGAATACCGCAGGCTTGGGTGGCTTCGGCCGCTCAGGCCGGCCTCCTGCGGGATCGACAGCAATGCGAAAAATCCCAGGGGTTCGGGGACAGAGTCCCCGAGTCGTTCCACAATCAAACCAATACAGAAACCCGGTGCAAAAGTGCGTTAGCCTCTTCAACCAACCGGCGTTTCACGCTGAACCAGTACATTTTCCTGGAAGGAGCTGCTGGAGCGGATTCTTCCTTATGCGACGGTGCTGCGGTGGATGGCTCGGGCCAAGGCAGGGCAACCCGTGGTGAAAGAGGCCGGCCCCAAGAAGTCGGAGCCCTTCAACCCTGAGGCACTGCGGCAACAGATCCGCTCACTCGATCACGGGCCCCGGCGCACAGCCGGCGTCGGGGCTCTCCATAGTCAATGGTCGGACGTCATTTCGAGGCGGGATTTTCAGCAGCTCGTGGCCGAGGAACGCCAAAACAAGATCGACAGTATGAAACGCATTACGTGGCTCAAGCCGGGAACGGTGTGGAGCATGGACACGACAGAGTACGGGCCGGAGAAGTTCAAGATTACCCCTCTGCGGGGTCTGGCTTCCAAATACCAGATGCAGACCCCGCTGGTTCAGAGGAGTGAGAATGGAGACAAGATCGCTCTCTATCTGGACTTGATCTGGAGTCAGGAGACCCCGCCGATGTTCCTCAAGCGGGATTTGGGATCTCCGCTCAACTGCAAAGCCGTTGATGACGTGCTCGAACAACACGGGGTTCTGCCCCTCAACAGCCCACCGGGCTACCCGAAATACAACGGGTCCATGGAACGGTCCATGCAAGACCTCAAATCCGTGCTCGACCAACAGCGCCTCCAAGGGCTGATGGCAGGGATGCCGATGACCCTGGAACTCGAACTCGGAACCCACAAACTCAACCACCGCCGGCTCCGAGTGCTCGGCTGACAAACCCCGTGTCAGTGTTTTCACGACCCGCAACGACACGTCCGACTCCACATCGCCCAAAGGAAAAAGATTTTCAGTGAGATTTTTGGGCAATACTGGCAGTTTGCCCAATGCATGCCGGAACGAACTCCTCACACACTCACCGCCGCCTGGCGTTGGGTCGTGCAAGAGTGGCTCCGCTGCCAGAACTGGATCAAAATCCGGACCAACAACCAAAAAACCGTGTCAACCAATTCCAACGGCTTTCTCTCTCATAATTGATTTTGCACCACACCCGCCCAACAGCCGCATTGATGAGTTTCCGACGGACACCCATATTCCACTGGATGAATGGTTGAAGTGGAAAAACTGGAACGAAAAATGAGTGTTCGATTTCCAGAAATACGCAAACAGATTGGCTTTCTTGCCGAGGCCGTATGGCGTGCGGATGACCAAGAGCAGGCCAAGCCACAGGACATTGGTCTAGCAGCCCATTACTTTTTGGAGGATTGGGAACTTGATGGAAATGCTGACGTCCTTGCGGGCAGCTATCTCGAGGCATCAGAAATTGAAGCTGTGCAGAGGCTTGCTTTGCTGCTTCTGGAGCTTACACAAAAATATGGCTGGGAACTGCCGTCGGCCGACTATGCGTCGAAGTCCGAATGGCCTGAAATCAAGCAAGCGGCCAAGGTGGCCTTAGAGGTAATGGGAAAAGCCTGAGCGGTTAGCTAGGGAATCTGAATATCCGCTGTCCCGCACAAACGGTATAAGGAATCTAGCGGCGCTCAGGCCGCGCCGGAGTGAGTCGGCCACCCGCGCCTGCCGCACAGCCCTCGCGCTCCCTCCTGCCGCACAGCCCTCGCGCTCCCTCCTGCCGCACAGCCCTCGCGCTCCCTCCTGCCGCTGCGCGTCATCCGGGCCACACCCTGCGCCCCCTTGCCCCCGCAGCGTGTGTCCCGGCTGCCGCTCCGCTA
>VHDG01000227.1 GCA_016871475.1 Verrucomicrobiota bacterium | reverse complement strand
ATCGCCTCTTGTTGACTGCGGTTGATCCACCCGGCTACTCCAATCAACAAGAATTGCCACGGATGCAATACAGAATCCATCGTGAGGTCTCCTTCGACGGGCGAACTTGGTTCGCCAAACATCCCCAGACTCCGTCCCGATCGATCCTCCCGATTCGGCTAAATTCAGGCAGGCTGCGACCGAGATTCTCACTGGGGCAGTGTTCCCATTGCAAACCGCGGCTGGAGTTTCAGACACGGCCGAGTATTTTGACCACACGCGATCCGCTGCTTTTCGTTTACGGCACTCACATGGCCGGCGAGGCCACGCTCGTGGAGGTGGTCGCGATTCACATCTCGCTGATGCTCGGTCGCCATTGAACGACTTACTTCGTCGAGCCAGATGGCCGTGCGAAGCTCAGCGACCTCAGCGTTTCTGTCGGTATTCGCGAGGCGTCACTCCGAGTTCGCGTTTGAAGACTTCGTACATCCGCATGCGGTCGCCGAAGCCGACGTCGCGGGCGATCTCTGACAGGCTGCGTTGAGTGCTCGTCAGCTCGCGCTTCGCTCGTTCGAGTCGCACGCGACAGATCTCGTCGGCGATGGGCCAGTCGACGACTTCTCGGAAGCGACGCTGCAACGTGCGCGGGTGTAATGCCAATTCGTTGGCGACGTCGTCGACGTTGATCTCGCGATGACTGTTCGACGCGATGAAGTGCAAGGCCCGAGTCACGATCTCGTCGTCGACCGCGTAGAAGTCAGTGGACTCGCGAACGATCAATCCTTGAGGCGGCAACAACACCTGCGACGGCTCGCGGGCCCAAGCGCCGTGCTTCTTGCCGGTGCTCTGCATCAACTCATCGAGCAACCGAGAGGCTTCGTAACCGATCCGCTCGAAGCCAAATTCGATGCTCGTCAACGTCGGTCGCGGGTGATCGCACAGCACTTCCTCGTTGCTGCCCGCGATGATCGCGACGTCGCCCGGCACGCGCCAGCCTCGGTGACGGCAGACTTGAATCACCATCCGCGCCGCATCCTCGGTGCTGATCGCAACTCCGATGGGCAACTCCCAGTGTTCCATCCAATCGATGACCCGCTGCTCCGAGCGCTGCCATGCGGCATAACTGCGAGCAGGATCGAGCGGCAGTTTCTCTCGCAGGCATTCGAACCCCGCCGCTTCGATCGTCGCGCGAAACGCTTCCGCGGCGATCTTCTGAACGTCGTCTTCGCTCGTCAGTACCGCGAACCGACGCAGTCCGCGAGACAGCAGATGCTCGGCCCGCAAGTTCCCAATCGCGGCCGCGTCGATGAAGACGCCGGGTAATTCGTCCCTCACTGGTGAGCTAAACCAAACGTTGACGACGGGCACTCCCAATCGTCGTGCGTGCTCGGCCAACTTCGAGTTCACTCGGCCAATCACGCCGTCAAACGGCAGAGTCTTCGCAGTGGCTTCGGCTAAATGCTCGTCGGCGTATTCATCAATGATCGACTCCCAACCATGCTCGTCGGCGTAACGCTGCGTGCCAGCAAAGACATGCGCATGTCGCTTGAGCGGCCAGCGGAGATCGAGCATCAGTGCAACGCGGGGCGGTTGAGTCATCATCGAGCCTGTCGTCAAACGGCGCTATTTTGTCGGCAATACAAGTTCGGGAGGGACTATACTTGGCTCCGGTGCTTTGCCTCGGACCAACGTAGCCGTCATCGCTCCGCGTGACGAGCCTTTTGTCGTATGACGATCAACCGCGAAAGGCTCATCACGCGGAGCGATGATGGCTACATTGGCGGCTCCAAAACTTGAAGCGGCGATAGCACGACTTCTATCGCCGCTTCGCGGCTCAACTATCACGACGCGAATCAACTGCGGGTTGACACCCGCAGCTAATTGCTGCCGCCGCTTCGCGGCTGTTCCACTCGTTCCCAGGCTCCGCCTGGAGACGCTGCATCTGAGGCTCTGCCTCATGTTCGGGATCTCTCTTGGGAAGTGGAGCAGAGGCAGCAGGAGGTGGCTCGTGAGGCAGAGCCTCAAGACTTGCGTTCCCAGGCGGAGCCTGGGAACGAGTGGCAAGCCTGAATTGAGTTATTTCAACAATGTTTACTGTGGAGACATCATGAAGAGTTTTTTGAAACGATTGATATTCACAACCACTGTGGCACTCGCCTTCACGGCGACGCCAATGTTCGCGCAAAACAATGCGCCGGCAATTGCTCGGCACGACGGCAAAGCCGCGGACATGACGAAGCCGGTGCAAGTTTTGTATTACTCGGCCAGTCGAATATGGTCGGCGCTGGCAAAGTGAAAGGCGGCGAGATTTCTTTGGAACATGCCGTCAAAGAGAAAAAGAAGTATCAATATCTCGTCGATGATGCGGGAGCTTGGACGGTGCGACAGGACGTTCGCTTTGTGCGTTACATGTCCGGCAAGGGGCCGCTGAACAACGAATGGATGACCGTCAGCGGCGGCACGCTCGGCCCGGAATTCGGGATCGGACATCCTCTGGGGAACGCGATCGATGCGCCGGTGATGATACTCAAGTGTTGCATCGGCAATCGGGGACTCGGCTGGGATCTGCTACCGCCGGGCAGTGAGCGGTCTGAGTATGTCAGCAAAGACAATGCAGGAGTGGAAAAGAAGCTGGTCTATGCGGGCTATAAGGACAAACCCGAGTTCTGGGAGATGGACCCGGCGAAGGGGCTCAAGACCGAACCCGCTCCGTGGGTCGACAAGAACGGCAAGCCGATCGACTGGTATGCCGGCAAGCAATGGGACTCTGACATCGGCGACGCCAAGAAGGCATTGGCTGATCTTGAAAAGCACTATCCAGGAGCGAAGGGTTACGAGGTCGCGGGCTTCTTCTTCTGGCAGGGCGAGCGAGACGCAGGCAACGCCGGGCACGCGGCTCATTACGAAAAGAACCTCGTGACTTTCATCAAAGCCCTGCGAAAGGAATTCAACGCCCCCAATGGAAAATTCGTCTGCGGCACTCTGGGTGAAGCGGTGAAAGGCAGCAGCGGACCAACGGCCGATGTTCTCAACGCTCATCTCGCCGTAGACGGGGCCACGGGCAAGTACCCGGAGTTCAAAGGCAACGTCGCCACCATCTACACCAACCCGATGGCTCAAGGCGGCAGCGGCAACGGCCACTACGGCGGCAAGGCCGAGGTCTACATGGATGTCGGCCAAGCGATGGGCCAGGCGATGGTGGAGTTGTTGAAGAACAAGTAGCAGAGACGAGTACTGCGACCGGCAAGATGTGATCGCAACAAATTCTGTCTGGCACATTCGTCGCCTCTTTTGATTCGTCGTCGATTGTTTTATTCGACGACGAATCAAAAGAGGCGACGAATGAGAACTCAGTCCGAAATCGGTCCGTGCAGAATGAGGGCCATTCGGCTCGCACCGCTCCCTGCCATCTCGTAATAGGACGAGAGTTACATCAGCATGACCCACGACCTCCGACAATATGACGCCATCATCATCGGGGGAGGACACAACGGGCTGGTCGCCGCCTGCTATTTGGCCAAGGCGGGGAAGTCGGTGCTTGTCGTCGAGGCGCGCGACGAACTCGGCGGTGCCACGACCAGCGTCAAGACCTTTCCCGATTACGAGGCACGGCTGTCGCGTTATTCGTATCTGGTGTCGCTGCTGCCCGATCAAATTGTGGCCGATCTGGGGATCCAATTCAGAACGCTGGGGCGAGCCGTCGCTTCCTACTCGCCGTATCAACGGGAGGGCCGCGATGACGGGCTGCTGGTTTCCTCGCAGTGGGATGAAGCGACTGCGAGCAGCTTCCGGCGGCTGACGGGATCGGATCGCGAGGCTCAAGCTTGGTGCGAGTTCTACGGCGAGATTGCGGTCCTGGCCCAACGCCTTGCCCCGACGATGCTGCGGCCGCTCCGGCACGCGGCGGAACTCAAGTCCGAACTGGGGTTACCGGAGGTCTGGCGAAATCTGATGGAGGTCCCGATCGGCGACGTCATTCGTCATCGCTTCAGCGACGATCTGGTGCGAGGTGTGGTGCTGACCGACGCGCTGATCGGGACTTTCGTTTCGGCGGACGACATGCAGGCCAACCGTTGCTTCCTGTATCACTTGATTGGCAACGGCAGCGGACAGTGGCGAGTGCCCCAGGGCGGAATGGGTGTGTTAGTCAGCGAGCTGAATCGCATCGCCGTGTCGCTCGGAGTGGAGATCAAACTCCAAGCCAAAGTCGTCGCGCTGGAGAGCGGTCCGTCGGGTGTTCGCATCGAAACGGAATCGGGCGAAGCCTATCGCGGCAAGGACCTGCTCTTCGCCGCGGCTCCACAACACCTCGCCCGCCTGCGCGGACAAGCCGTGCCCCGGTCCCTCGAAGGCTGCCAACTCAAGATCAACATGCTGCTGTCGCGTCTGCCGCGGCTCAAGTCAGGCGCGGACCCGCGGCTCGCCTTTGCGGGAACGTTTCATATCAACGAGAGCTACTTCCAACTGGAGGCCGCCCACGCTCGGGCTTGCGGTGGTGAAATGCCGCAACCGATGCCGCTGGAGATGTATTGTCACACGCTGACCGATCCCACGATTTTGTCGGCGGAGTTGAACGTGAGGGGTTTTCAAACCCTCACGCTTTTTGGACTGCATACTCCGGCGAAACTCTTTGATGCGGATCCCGAGGGTGCCAAGGCCCTGGCCAAGGAGCGAGCCCTCGCCAGCTTGAATCAATACTTGCTCGATCCCATCGAGTCTGTCCTCGCCCCGTGTCGCGACGGCTCGTTGGCGATTGAGGTGAAATCACCGCTCGACCTGGAGCACGACATTTCCTTGCCGCGCGGAAACATTTTTCATTGCGACCTGGATTTTCCGTTCCTGGACGACAACGAGCCGGGAGCCGGTCCGCTGTGGGGCGCGGAAACCGATGACCCGCACATTTACCTCGCGGGCGCGGGAGCGCGACGTGGCGGCGGCGTCAGTGGTATCGCGGGCCACAACGCGGCAATGGCGTTGCTCATGAAGGGATAATCTCAACCGATGAAATACATCCTGCTACTCCTCGCTCTGCTGCCCGTGGCCGTCGTCGCAGCGGAGAAAAGGCCGCTGCCCACGGCTCATACCAATCGCAGCATCGAAGGCTGGACCGTTCGCGTGGACGATCGACTGTTGAAAGGCGAACACGCGGCGGTTGGAGCCCGGGCGTTGAAACTGTTAGAGGCCCGGCTCGTCGCCATCACGGTGGTTGTGCCGGAGAAGTCGCTCGCCAAGCTCCGCACCATCACGATCCAACTCGACCTCACTCATGGCGATCTGAATGTGATGCAGTATCACCCCGACGCCGGCTGGTTGAAGGAGCACGGTTACAGCGAGCGACTCGCAAAGTGCGTCCACATTCCGGCGATGGAAGATTTCCTCGAACCCGAGGGGATCCACAGCCAACCGTGGGTCGTGCTGCATGAACTCGCCCACGGCTTTCACGACCAGGTGCTCGACTTCGACGAACCTCGCGTGAAGGACGCTTGGAAGAGGTTTCGAGCCGGTGGCAAATACAAATCCGTGCTCACAACGTCCGGCAAGATGCGCGAGCATTACGGTGTTACCGACCAAATGGAGTTCTTTGCGGAGATGACCGAGTGCTATTTCGGCTCGAACGATTTCTACCCGTTTGTCGCGGGTGAGTTGAAGCAGGCCGAACCGGAGATCTTCGCGCTGCTGGCCGACATCTGGGGACCGCTGCCGGGGTTTGCTCCATCACGATCAAAGTAGTGCGAGGTCGTTTCAGTACTAACCCGAAGGGTGAGTTTTGAAGTTGCGCAATTTGACGCAGTAAATGCGATTCACACTGGAATTTATGAGGCAGCTTCACATGACGTTTTTCACGCCGAAGGCGTCAAACAACACAGCCCGGGGTCGCGAGCAATGCGAGCGCACCCCGGGATCTCGCAGCGAGAAGACGAACGCCAACGGCGTTCAACAAGCTCGTGAGACGCTCGCGAATGCCTGCTTTTGTAGAACGCTTTCAGCGTTCGATCGTCATGCGATCGCATTCCCGGGGTGCGCGACTTCGTCGCGACCCCGGGCTGTGCTGTTTGACGCCTTCGGCGTGAACACGTTGTCGTCAAGCAAACTGCGCAACGTCAAAAAGCGCGAGCGAGGAGCGAATTCACGCTTGGCTCCCCGACGCCCACGACTGAGCGTTTTCATCAACTAGGCTCCTGACAAGAGAAAGAAACACGAAGCCATGCGAACGAATTCGATGACCGTCATCTTTGCGGCACTAATCGCCCTGGCGATTGGAACCTCAAGCGTTTGGGGACAACAGGCGGTGTCCCCGGTGCCGCTTACCGAGGTTGGTAAGAAACTTGAGGGGCAATATGTCGCTCAGCTCGATCAACTCCGTACCGAACTCGCCGCCAAGATTCTGCCGAAGGACGAAGCGACGGATGACACGCTTAACAAATTCTTGGCCAGCGACGCGCTGGATGCCAAGTTGATGAAGTTCGTCGTCCTGTTTGAAGCCACGCCCCGCGGTCTCGCCGAGTTCGCTCAGCAGGGAACCGAGCAGGCGGTGCTCATTGAGAAGTTGTTGGCGGATGCGGACCTTATGCACCAGATGTTGGTGGCTGACGGTGCCAGTGCTCCCAAGGAGGGGCGCGGATTCGGTCCGGCTCAGTACGGCCCGGC
>VHDG01000226.1 GCA_016871475.1 Verrucomicrobiota bacterium | reverse complement strand
ACAGGTGCATCGACAGCGCCATGCACTGATCCTTGATGGGGTGATAGAGGAAGAGTCCGGTGGACTCCATCAACTTCCAAGTTGTCACCCCGGTGAGCATCACGGGTGCAGTTTCGCCGGCTGTGCGAGAAACTTGAAGGATGACACCGGTTAGGATGCCGCTGATGGAATTGGGAAGAACGATGCTGCGGATTGTTTGCCATCGAGTAGCACCTACGTTCCAACATGCTTCACGGAAAGGGATTGGTACGCTGGCTAGAGCTTCCTTGGTCGAAGCGATGATCACGGGGAGTGTCATCACTGCGAGCGTCAGGGCAGCAGCGATGATCGACTTCTTCCCATCGTTGAAGTTGGCGAAGTAAACGAAAGCGCCGACGCCGAACAATCCATGCACGATGCTGGGCACCCCTGCAAGATTCACGACTGCGAGATTGACCACCCGGGTGAACCAGTTCTCCCGGGCGTATTCGTTGAGATACACCGCAGCAGCCACACCGATGGGCGCCGAGATGACGAGTGAGAAGAACACGATGTAGATGGTCCCCACCAAGGCGGACCAGATACCACCGCGAACGCCCCCGCCACGTGGGTTGGTGGTGATAAACTCCCAGGAGAGCAGCGGCAATCCCTTCAGGAACACGTATCCAAGGATCAGCAGAAGCGGGATGATCATCATGGCCGCCATCATGCCGAAGAACCAACGTGCCAGGGTTTCGGAACGTTTCTTCTTTCGGATGAAGGGCGTCTCCGCGAAGTCGGAATGCGCAGCTGTGGAAGTTGCCGTAGTCATGCTGGTATCACTTCTTGCGGATGCCTTTGACGATCAGGTCAGCTGCAAGGTTTACGATGAAGGTGATGGTGAAGAGCAGAATGCCGATGAGGAACAGCACTTGGTAGTGATCCGATCCTTTCGAGGTTTCACCGAGTTCGGCTGCGATGGTGGCAGTGAGGGTACGAACCGGGTCGAACACACTGTCGGGTATTCGGATCGAATGCCCCGTAGCCATCAGGACGGCCATGGTTTCCCCGATGGCTCTCCCAACACCCAGCAGAACTGCAGCGAGCAGTCCATTCTTTGCCGCAGGAAGCAGCACCCTGTACACCATCTGCCACTTTGTAGCTCCCAGAGCGACGGCAGCCTCACGATAGGAGTCGGGCACCGCCTTCAGAGCATCCTCACCAATGCTGACCATGATCGGAACGCTCATCAGAGCCAGGAGGAGAGCGCCGTTGAGCATGTTGATGCCAACAGGTGTGTGGAATGTGTTGATGATCAGCGGACTCATGACACCCAGCCCAATGAACCCCCACACCACACTGGGGATTGCTGCGAGCAACTCGATGACGACCTTCAGCGTTTCCTTTGTCTTCTTCTCGCAGAACTCAGACACGAAGACAGCCGCACCCAACCCGAAAGGCACTGCGATGATCATCGCGAGAACCGTCACGCTCAAGGTCCCGACAATCAGCGCTCCCACGCCATACTGGGCCTGGACCTGTGATGTGGGTATCCAACGGATGCTAAATAGAAACTCACTCAACGACAGTTTGCTGAGAAACGGTGCGCCTTCTCGAAATACAAAGAAGAAGATTCCAAAAACAAAGACGATCGCGCTGATCCCACAGACACGTATCAGCAGTTCGATACACTTTTCGGACACGACCTCAAGCTGGCTGCGCTGGGATGCCATGGGCTGAATTCGGTGAAGGCTTGGTGCTGGCTGAAGCTTCAGTTCTTCTTGTAAGGAACGTATCCCATTTTCTCCACCAACTGCTGGGCAGAATCACCAAGGATCCAATCCAAGTAGGCTTTTGCGTGAGGAGCAGGGTCGCCTGCGGTGTACATGAACATCGGACGCGCAATGGGGTAGGACTTGTCCAAGGTTGTGGCAACGGATGGCATGATTGAAGTTTCACCCTTCTCCTTGGACACCTTGAGAATTTTCACATCAGGCGTCGCGTAGCCCATGCCCGAATAGCCGATCGCATTAGGGGTCTTTCCGACCAGTTGAACGACATCGACCGACCCGTTCATGTCCAGTGAACCGAGCTTGAACTCGCTTTTCTTACCCACGACGGCTTCCTTGAAGTAGTGATAAGTTCCGGAGTTGTTCTGTCGGCTGACTCGAACAATTTCCTCGCCCTTGGCACCGGGCACCTTGATCCCGAGGTCCGACCAATTGCTCAACTTGCCGCCTTCCCGGAAGATTTCGCCCAACTCCTCCATGCTGATCTCAGTCATGGGGTTGTCCTTGTGGACGAAAATTGATAGGGCGTCGTAACCAACGAGGAACTCTTTGGCTTCCTTGCCGCTCTTGGCCTTGAGTTCCGCTACTTCCTTGTCCTCAATGTGGCGGCTGCTGTTGGCGATGTCGCATGTACCATTGATCAACCCGGCAATGCCCTGGCCCGATCCGCCCCCGCTAACCTCGACTGAAACATTCTTATCCACTGCCCCATAGTTCTCCGCCCATGCCGCTGCCAGATTAACCATGGTGTCCGAACCAATATTTGCGATGGTTTGCTTCTTGGCACTGCCTGACTGTCCGGATGCGTCTCCTCCGCCCCCGCCACATCCCGTGGAAAGGATGACTGTAAGAACAGCTCCTCCCAAAATGCAGGGGAAGGATCGAAACAAGGGATTGATAAATGATGTTGGGGTCATGGGTTGTTTGAGGGTTGAATGTCAGTCAATTTTGTCAGCAAGGATGGCTTCGATCAGGTCGTTGGTATGCTCGTGCAGAAAATCATGCGCACGCTGGTAGGCGGCTTGTCGCTCAGCCGGTGTGCCCTGAACAAGTGAAGGATCCGGGATGCTCCAGTCCAATGTCACCGCCTTGGTTCCCGAAGGCAGGGCCTTCCGTGCAGCGGGATCGAGAAGGATAACAATCTGGGTAAACTCCAGGTTCGGAAGCTTTTCGACGGATCGGCTCGAGGCCTTGGAAATATCGATGCCCTTGCCCGACAGGAACTCCACAGCACCTGGATCCACCGGCTTGGGATCGACTCCAGCACTGTCAAAAACAAACTTGGGCTGACTGAGCGACTGCGCGATGGCCTCGGCCATCTGGCTTCTGCAGGAGTTATGTTGATCCACAAAAACCACGCGCCAAACCTCGCCGCCCGGATGCTTCTGGTATTGGCCTGTTACGAAATAAAGCGTCTCCTCACAAATGTTCTTGGCCTGATCGGAAACCCGCTCAAACCGTCGTGCGATGGTCATCAGCGGAGTGAGGGCAGACAAAGGAATCTTGTCAGCCTGGCGAAGCTGCACCAGCTCGGCGTTGATGACGCTCTTGAGTCGATCCACCTCTTCCTCAACTTCCATGCTCCGCTCAGCCAGGCTCGCATCCTCAGCCAGATAGGCCTTAACGGCATCGCGAAACATCGGGATGCTCATCGCCGCAATTTCCTTGTACCGTTCGATAGGGATCTCGAGGTTCTGGCCACTCAGCTTCACGATCTGGCGGGCAATGCTCTCGGCGTAGTCGCCGATGCGCTCGACCTCCTGGTTGATCTTGATCGTGACGTAGGCGAAACGAAGGTGTTTGGCAACGGGCTGCTGCCGGACGAGGAATTCGAGGCAGAGCCGATCGATCTCCTTCTCCAGCTCATCAATTCTCCTATCCCGGAGGATGACGGAGTAAGCCAGTTGCCGGTCCTTGTTCACCAGTGCGCGCAAGCAGGCATCCAACGAATCTCCAGCAAGCCGCGCCATCTCGGTGACCTTGGACTTAATGCGATCAATGTCCCGCTGCATCGACTGTTCGTAGTGCGTTCCCATATTGGATGTGGGCAGACGATGTTACGCGCAGGTTACAGAAAAACGTCTGCTATGTGACGTTCTTGTTACGAAGCCCCCCCCCGGCGACGTTGATCCTCAGTGGTGAAAATCCATTCTCGACCAGGGAACAAAAGGAAAACGCCCCGCGCCGGTTTCTCCGACGCGGGGCATTCCCGAAAAGGATATCAGCGGTATCAGCCACCACCGCTACTCGATCCGTCCATGCCTTCCATCAGCTTGATGAGCGGCAGGAACAGGGCGATGACGATGCTCCCGACGATGATCGCGAGGAATACGATCATGATAGGTTCAAGCAACGAGGTCATGGCGGCCACGGCGTTGTCCACTTCCTCGTCGTAGTTGTCGGCGATCTTCATCAACATTTCGGGCAGAGCGCCGGTTTGCTCACCGACGTCCACCATGCTGACCACCATGGGAGGAAAGACCTTGGAAGCTTCCAGAGGTGCGGTGATGGTTTCACCTTCCTTGACACTCTCATGAACGGCGCTGACGGCATCACCGATCACCACATTGCCAGAGGTTTCTTTAACGATGTTTAGCGATTGCAGGATGGGAACACCGCTGCTGATCAACGTGCCCAATGTGCGGGTGAAGCGAGCGATGGCGACTTTGGTGACCACCCCACCGATCACAGGGCTGTTGAGTTTGAATCGATCGAAGAGAGCCCGCCCGAGGCGCGTCTTGACCGCAGCGCTAAACGCAAAATAGATCACGGCGAGCCCGATGATTACGAAGATCGCGTGGTCCTTGACCGTTTCACTGATGGCTAGAACAAAGCGCGTGAAAGCAGGAAGCCCTTCACCGGGAAGCATGTCCTTGAAGATGTCCCGGAACTTGGGAATGACGAAAATCATCAGCACCGCGAGAATCGCAACCGCAACGAACATCACCGCGACCGGATAGAACATGGCGGCAACCACCTTGCCTTTGATCTTTTCGGCTTTCTCCATGAACTCGGCCAGGCGCGACAGGGCGACTTCGAGAACACCGCCGATTTCACCGGCTTTTACCATGTTGACGAACAATCGATTGAAGACCTTGGGATGCTGCGCAAGACCTTCTGAAAAAGTGCTGCCGGCCTCGATGGACTGACCGAGTTTGCCGATAATGTCCTTGAGAACGGGATTCTTTTCCTGCTTCTCGAGCACCTTCAGCCCACGGAGCAATGGCAGACCGGCATCAACGAGAGTGGCAAGCTGGCGGGTGAAAGTGGTCAGGATCTTGGTCTTCACCTTCCCGCCGAAACCGGGAATCTTGATGTTGATGCTCCCGCCGCCCTTCTTGACAGCCGCCTTGCCCCCTTTGGCATCCTTGCCTCCACCTTCCTTGGCCTTGTCAACCGCCTCAGTGACCTTCGTGGGGAAGAAACCCATCTCTTTCAGGCGGCCGATCGCCTCGTTCTGATTGGCGACTTCCAGGGTCCCCTTGGTTTCCTTTCCACGGGGATCCATCGCGACATAGTTAAACTTTGGCATAGGTCAGCCTTCGTCAGGTGTATTTAAGGACTTCTTCGATGGTGGTAGCACCGTCAAAAATGCCACGCAAGCCGTCTTCTCTCAAAGTGACCATTCCCAACTCAACCGCCTTCTGCCGGATGACCACGGTGGGAGCTCGTTCGTTAATTAGATCACGGATGGAGTCTGACATCACGAGGAGCTCGAAAATTCCTTTGCGTCCCTTGTAACCCGTGTCGTTGCAGTTGGGGCAGCCACGGCCGTAGTAGAACACTTTCTCCCCCAGGTCATGAGGGGACAGATTCAACATATGCATCTGATTCTCAGTGGGTTCGTAGGGTGCCCGACAGCGCTTGCAGATGGTTCTTACCAGACGCTGAGCCAGGACCGCCATCAGGGATGACGAGATCAGGAACGGCTCGACACCCATGTCCAGGAGACGGGTCACAGCCCCAGGCGCATCGTTCGTGTGAAGCGTGCTCAGCACCAAGTGACCGGTTAGGGAAGCCTGGATCGCGATCTGCGAGGTCTCGAGATCACGCATTTCTCCCAGCATGATCACATCAGGATCCTGACGAAGGAACGCGCGCAACGCCTTGCCGAAGGTCATCCCAGCCGCTTCATTGACCTGCACCTGCATGATCCCCTCGATGTCGAATTCCACGGGATCCTCCGCTGTGAGCAGCTTTGAATCGATGGTATTCACCCGTCGAAGGCACGAATAAAGCGTCGTGGTCTTGCCTGAGCCGGTGGGGCCGGTAACCACAAAGATACCATTGGGTTGCTGGATACCCTCCAGCGTGTATTCCAGAACATGAGGGGGCAGCCCGAGGTTCTCGAGCTCCAGGTTGGCGGAGGACCGATCCAACACGCGCAGCACGATGGACTCACCGAACGCGGTTGGCAGACATGAGATACGCAGATCGATGAGCTTGTTGCCGATCGGCACGGTGATACGTCCGTCTTGGGGAACACGACGCTCGGCGATGTTCAAGTTCGCCATGACCTTGAGGCGGGAAACCACCGGCAGAGCGAGATGCTTGGGAGGCGGAGCCATCTCGTACAAAGCGCCGTCCACACGATACCGGATCTTGAACTCGTCCTCGAAAGGCTCGAAATGGATGTCGCTCGCGCGATCCTGAATCGCCTGATAGAGCACCAGATTCACGAACCGGACGATGGGAACCTCATTTGCCAGATCCCCCAGAGCAGCCTCGGTGGCATTCTCACCCACGGTGGCAGCCTCGGCGGCGATGTCGGCGTCGTCGCCGAGCTCCTTCAGGATATCTCCGAAGCTTTCGGTTTCAGCTCCGTAATGCTGATCGATCAGGCGGGAGATCTGGGTTGGGTCCGAGATGACCTGGACCAGCTCCTTGCGGATGATGAAACCCAGCTCATCCA
>VHDG01000225.1 GCA_016871475.1 Verrucomicrobiota bacterium | reverse complement strand
GAAGCTGGCGATACACCTGAACATTACGGGCGGCAGGTCGGGATGTTTCGGATTTATTGAGACGAACAAACGCATCGGTGATGTCGGCGATGTCCACGCGATCCCCTCGATCCAGCCGCCACGCCCAGAGGGCTTGCAGTGCGGCGCCATAGGCAGCCCCTTCGGCAACTTGAAGAGTGACCACCTCGGCATCGAAAACATCGGCCATGATCTGTCGCCATAGCTTGGACTTGGCGCCACCGCCCGTGGCGCGAATCTGCCGGGGTTTCACTCCCAGTTGGGCCAGCCTTCGAAGCCCGTAGTTCATCCCGAGGGTGACTCCCTCCATGGCAGCTCTTGCAAAAGCGCCTGCCTGGAAATTTTTTGAGCTCACTCCAAAGAACACACCGGATCCTTGGGGAACATTCGGAGTGCGTTCTCCCTCCAGGTAGGGGAGGAGCAGAAGACCATCCGACCCCGCGGGCACCTTGGAGGCTTCCTGCGCGTAACGCTCGTGTGTCCAATCAAAATCCTTGCGTACCATCTCGGTGGCAACCGTCACGTTCATCGTGCAAAGCAGGGGAAGCCAGCGATTGGTGGAATCACAAAATGCTGCGATCTCCCCCTCGGGATCGACCACCGGCTTGTTGGAGCAGGCATAGATGGTCCCGCTCGTGCCAAAACTGGCCGTGATAACTCCCTGCCGTGTATTTCCTGTCCCGATCGCCCCCATCATGTTGTCACCGCCTCCGGCACTCACCAAAGTCCGGGCATCCAGCCCGAGTAGCTCTCCAATGTGGCGTTGAATCCGCCCAGTGGGACGATCGCTGGGCGCGATAGCCGGGAGCATTCCCTGGAGAGCGGGATCAATGGCCTTCAGTGCTGCTGTACTCCATTTCCGTGTGCGCACATCCATGAGGGCTGTCCCGCTGGCATCCCCGTATTCCATGACTTTCTCGCCCGTGAGCCAGAAGTTCAGGTAGTCATGCGGCAAAAGAACCGTGGCGAGTTTTGAAAAATTGCGGGGTTCATGGCGCTTGAGCCAGAGGATCTTTCCGGCGGTGAAACCCGGAAGCACGGCGTTTCCCAACGCGCGAATGGTCTTTTTCGTGCCTCCGAGTTTGCGGGTGATCTCTTCGCACTCCTCTGATGTGGATGTGTCGCACCAGAGTTTTGCCGGCCTGATGACTTCGCCTTTGGCATCCAAGGGTACAAACCCATGCTGTTGGCCGCTGACGCCCATCGCGACCACTTCCTTGGATCGAGCCTTCGCCTGCTTCACTGCGGCGCCTATCGCCGCAGTGGTTGCATCGCGCCAGGTGTGCGGATGTTGTTCCTTGGCTCCAGGAGGCAAGTTCGGCAGAAGTCCGTAGGCCGAAGTCCCCTCCCCTACAACACGTCCGTTTCGAACATCCACCACCAATGCCTTCGTGGATTGGGTTCCACTGTCGATGCCAATGACCAATGTGCGCATAAATGTCTCAAGAATAAGTGGGGCGGGACAATGAGCGATCACCCGTGGCAATTCCATCCCGAAAAGCGAACGACGTTCCTCACCGTTTATCCACCAGCATGTAGCGTGCGGGTGCGGAGGTTGGGCTAGTTATTTAACGGAATGTGGTCATTGACCTTCCGCGGGTGAGCTATTGCTCAACCGGAACCATCGTCTGGGATCCTGCGGCTCCACGCGGTATTGCGTCCACCCACTCTCGGACAAAACACCCTCGGTGACGGGTTGCCAGGTACCTGTGGTCAGATCGAGGATTGTTTCGAGGCGCAGCGAGTCATCGCCCATCGGCCATCGCAGCATGAGCCCTGAAGCACTCCTTAGAATGTGCAGCCCAGACTTGAACTCCGGAAGAATGATGGAGCCAGGAACCGAAGGAAGTCCAAGCATCGCCAGGGCCAGATTGCCCGAGTCACCGTTGCGCAGAGGTTGCCGAGGCGCGTTGTAGTCGAGGTACAAGGGTCCAGGATTGAACCGGTTGGAGAACAGATCGTGCAGCTCCACGCCCCCTGGAACCCCAGGCCCCCAGAGAATCAGCGGCACCGTAAACACCAGCCTCGCATGTGCCAGGCTGTGTCCGTTGATCGGAGCGCCGCCCCCATGATCAGATGTAAGGACAATTGCCGTACGATTCGCCAGCGCAGAGCTTCCTGCGATGGCCGCGAGTATGCGCCCAATTTCGAAATCCGCAGCCTTCACCGCGTCACGATACAGGGTGCTTCCCCAGTTGTAGAAGTGGCCCGCAATGTCGGGGTTGGCAAAATGGAGGAAGGTATAGGTTGGAGGAGTGGACACGAGGCGTCCCAGCATCTTGTCCACCAGTTTGGGTATGTTATCGATCACCAGATCCGGGCCTTCCCAGTCGATCACCTCATGCACATCAATCTTATCTGTGCCGTTGTTCTCACCGATGGTGTCGGGTGCCCCGTGAAGTTCACTGTAACTCCGGATGATCAGATCGAACTTCTGCTTACCGGCGTAAAAGGCGGTGGAGTAGCCACGATCGTGGACGACATCGAACACGCTGCTCTTATACGGGATCTGCGGATTTCCTATGCTGTGCAGGGTGAATGGCGGACCTGGATCGTAGTTGATGTAGAGGCCGTGCGGCGCAGGGGCGGTTGCAGACCTGGGCTGCTGGAGTGCCGGACGTCCCGTCAACATGCAAGTGTGATTGGGCTCGGTCACGGACAGATCGAAGTCACAGCGAGCGTTGAACGTCGCGGAACCCTCGGTGGCAAGCCGGAGAAAATTCGGAAACTCAGCGGGAGACTCAGATATATACTGCTCGAGATACGTCCCTCCCAATCCATCCACGCTGATGTGGATCACATGCTGCACCTGTGTGTTACCACCTGTCGCCTGAAACGCCCCAGCCACCGCCCCGAATCCAAGCACCATCCCCAACAGTCCGGCCTGAAGTCGGAGATATCGACGCCCCGTGGAAACCGAATGAAAAGCCCTCGAAAGCGGATGGCAGGAAACAACTAATGGAGTCAAAGATTGCACGATCTCAGAGATTTCAGGGCTGTTGGATTGGCGGGAAGTAAGCATCAAAACAGCATTCCGTCAACCCGGTGTTGACGATTCGCATCAGCCCCCCGGGGGGGTCCACACTCGCTTCCTTCACGCGATGACCTAACTCACCTCATTCTTAGAGGCATCGCTCTGAACATGGCGTGGCCTGACTGCAGCCAAGGTCCCACATGCGATCAACGCCAGGAGGCCTATCCCGCGCAGGAGGTTCCACCCGTTACCATGGAGGCGATTACTTCCCTTCAGGAAGGGACATTCTTTTCACCAACCTGTGACAAATCCAAAGCGGGATGACCCCGATGACTCCGAAGGAGCAGTCCACCAATCTCCACATCAGTGGAATTTCCCGAACGCTTCCCATTAGCAAAGCGAACGGAATGACTAGCAAGCAAGCGATGATGCCGAACTCGATCACCCAAACATTCTTAACTGGATCCCGCAAGGGGCCGATGAACGCGACCGCAATCACTAAGTGCGCAAAGGCGAGCCAGTCGGTGCCATAGGCTATGAACGGATACTCCCTGTTGGTCACGATGAGGGCATCCCGAATTCTGATAATCCAGACGTTGAGCCCATCCAAACTTGAAGGCGAAAAGTGACTGAGCATTTCAGCCAACCATCTCATCTCGGTCTCGAGCGGAATGGCAGTTAGACCGCTGATAACCAATCCAAGAATGAACACGCTCAGGAGCCAGCGGATGGAGGAGATGTGTTTATGCACAGCCGGGAGCTTACTCCTTCCGAAAATCAATGTGCCAGCCCAGAGGAGCGTGGACGAGAGCCAGCAGCCAAAACCGAATCCTCTGGCACACGACGTCATCGGAAAGCGGTAGAGGACTACCGCACTCCAAGACGCTTCGCGAACCCCTAACCCGCCATAAAGTCCGTCAGGTCGTGGAGTGCGTCGGCGGTCGCGGTAGCGGGCCATCACTCGCAGGAGACTAAACTTCCCATTCACTCATCGCAGGCCAGCAAACATTGCTCATAACTCATGGCCGCTTCCTGAGTTCATTACTGCTTGGGGCCAGGCGGCGAAGCCAATCGTTGCGAACTTCAGAGGAGAGTGGTTTGGAGACAATGAAGCGAACGACCCGCTTTGTCCGGAACGAAAAAGACAGACCAGAGGCTGGATAAGACCACTCTGGATGGCGGGTCAGTCTTGCCATTGCCGGAAACCCAGTTGAGTCACAACCACGGCTCCATCTCAGCTGTCTATCCCCAAGAATTAGGGGATCTTGAAGTAGGCCTGGTTGCCGCCGAGAACCGTCGATGGATCAATTCGTCGATGAAGTGTTGCCAGCTTGGCTCGGTGCTCGACAGCCAGACCGAGGAGATAGGCGTCGGTGAGTTGCTTGGAGCCGACGAATGTTGGAAAGAGGGTCGTGTCCCGGAGCGAGATGTCATCCGCCCGGAACTGATGACCTGGATATACGCACATCTGTTTGAGCAACATGCGCAGCGACATGGGATCGCTAACTCTTCCAGGATAGGTCGCTGCTCCCATGATTCGAAGGAATGCATTCTCCGTCAGCGGGCACGTAGCCCAACCATCACCAGCATGGGAGTGAAACCAGGTCTGAACGCGATCATGATGGACATGGCCTGGAAGTGCATACGTTGAGACTAAAGCCCTTCCTCGTCCATAATCCGGTAGATTTTCTTGTTAGTCACGGAAGCAGCCTTCCGTTTCTTAAGGACAGGAAACCCTTTCTCATTAAGTTCGAAATGAGCATCAGGAGCTGGCTTCTCGTCATAGGCGATCTCCCGCCTCAATGCCTGCTCCATCATCGCGTTCAGGGTGGTGCGTCGCCGCGCGGCAGCGGCCTTTGCCGCCGCGAAAAGAGTGTCAGGCAACTCGATCGTTGTCTTCATATGGGTGAGGATACGGGTTTATGGGTATCGGTCCACTGAAGGTATTTCTCGCGCTCGCCTTCCACTACTGACCCCCGAGCATGATGAAAGGAAGCATTTGCTCCTAGAGGACCACTCCCCGGATGACCTCGGGCTCTATTACTCCGGTCAGCTTCTGCTCCAACCCTCCGTGGAAATAGGTCAGCCGCAACGGATCCAACCCCATGAGATGGAGGACGGTGGCGTGCAGGTCACGCAGGTGATGGCGGTCGCGCGCTGCAGCTTCTCCCAACTCATCCGTTTCTCCATAACTGGTCCCACCCTTCACCCCTCCTCCCGCAAGCCAATACGTGAACCCCTTCGGATTGTGATCCCGCCCGCCAGGCTTGCCTCCAGTGTTGAATGTCTCCGAGACCGGCATCCGCCCAAACTCGCCTCCCCAGACCACCAGCGTCTCATCAAGCAGTCCCCGCTGCTCCAGATCCTCCAGCAATGCCGCGATCGGCTGATCAACCTCAGGACAATGGAGCTTCAGGTTCTCCTCAATCCCATGGTGCCCATCCCAGGTGTTCTGTCCACCGGCTCCTCCTCCGCCCGAGTAAAGTTGCACGAATCGCACCCCGCGTTCCACAAGGCGCCGCGCAATCAAACACTGCCGGCCAAAGGGTGACGGCCCTTGGGCCAATGGATGCCAGTCCGGTTTGGGTTGGCCTATTCCGTAGCGCTCCAATGTCCGAGGATCCTCCTTCGATACATCCAGTGCCTCAGGTGCACTGGATTGAAGTTGAAATGCCAGCTCGTAGCTGGCGATCCGTGCCTGCAACTCCGAGTGACCCGGGTTCGCTTTCGCATGCAGAGCGTTGAGCTCATTGATGAAATCAATTTCCTGGCGTTGATGCGCACCGCTTTTTCCTGCGGGAGGTCGGAGATTCAAGATTGGATCCCCGGCCGTTCTCAGAACCGTGCCTTGATGAATCGCAGGCATGTAGCCATTCGACCAGTTTGGCGCTCCGGTCGTGGGGCCTCCGCGTGGATCCAGCATCACTACATATGACGGAAGGTTCTGATTCAGAGAGCCAAGACCGTAAGTAAGCCAGGCTCCCAACGAAGGATGTCCCTGCAGGATCCGCCCCGTGTTCATCTGCAACACCGCGCTCCCATGGGCAAATGAATCGCTATACAACGATTTCACGACCGCGAGCTTGTCCATGTGCTTCGAGATCTGCGGGAAAGCGTCGGAGCACCACAGGCCGGATTGGCCGTGCTGGCTAAAGGTCCGCCGGCTCGCCTGCAAAACCGCCTTCGTCTTCGTGTTTCGTCGGAACTCATTCTCAATGGTCTGCCCGTCTCGCTTCTGCAGCTCCGGCTTGTAGTCGAACAAGTCCAGCTGCGACGGGCCGCCAAACATGAAGAGGAAGATGCAGGCTTTGGCTTTCTGGGGAAAATGTCGGGGCTTGGGAGCCAGCGGCGAGACACCCGCCGCAGAGGCCCGCGAAAAGAATCCATCCGATTCCAAAAGCGAAGACAGCGCGAGCCCCCCAAAACCAGCACCCGTCTCCCAAATAAAACTCCGCCGTCGAAGAAGCCTGTGATCGCGTGGATTCATGGTCAGTCGATGTGAATGTTTTCGTTCAGATTGAGCAGGGACAAACACAGGCTTCGCATGGCCTCGTCTTCCTTCAGCTTTCCCTGCTCCTGAACACGGCGCATGAACTCCAAGCCGGAGACCAACTCCTGATCGTTCGGAGCCCGCTGCAGCACATGCTCAAACACTCGGCGCACGCAGGCTCGCATGTCGGCTCCCGCT